>CAVGEN010000024.1:0-97753 GCA_963628185.1 Waltera intestinalis
ACGACTTGGGCGACTGCATGTTCTGCGAGCTCTGCGTCAACGCATGTAACTTCGGCGCCATCAAGTTTGTCAACGATTTCGAGAACGCAGTCTTCGACCGCGACAAGTTGGTGATGCACCTCGACAAGGAGGTCTATAAGGGCGGAAGCCTTCCTGGCCTCATCGACGGCGGCGCGCCATTGGAAATCGGTAAGTTTAACACCAAGACTAAGTAATAGGAGGACTATAAGACAATGATAACAGCTAATTTATTTATGTTCGTCATCTTGGCAGTGGTCATCCTTGGCTCAGCCGTGATGTGCGTGGCCACCAAGCGAATCATGCGCGCCGCAACATTCCTGTTGTTCGTGCTGTTCGGTGTGGCGGGGCTTTATTTCCTGCTCGACTACACCTACCTTGGCGCAGCCCAGATTAGCGTCTATGCAGGCGGCATCACCATGCTCTACGTATTCGCTATCCAGTTGGTATCCAAGCGCACGCTCCAGGGTCTCCTAGAGCACATCAAGGGCAGCAAGGCTCTCGGCCGCGCCCTCGTATGCCTCGTAGGTTTCGTCACCTTGGCAGTGATCGTGTTGAAGAATCACTTTATCGACATGGCTGCTTCTGTAGCCGACACCGAGGTGCCCATGGACCAGGTAGGTTCTGCGCTCGTAGGTGCTGACAAGTATGGCTATGTGTTGCCATTCGAGTTTATCTCGGTCTTCTTGTTGGCATGTATCATCGGTGGTATCTTAATCGCAAGAAAGGAGGATAAGAAATGATTCCAGTACAATGTTTCTTCGTGCTCTCGGCACTCTTGTTCTTCATCGGCGTCTATGGCTTCGTTACCCGTCGTAACCTCGTGGCCATGCTCATCTCCATCGAGCTTGTGCTGAACGCAGCCGACCTCAACTTCGCCGTGTTCAACCGCATCCTCTTCCCGGGGCAGTTGGAGGGTTTCTTCTTCACACTGTTCTCCATCGGAGTGGCGGCAGCCGAGACAGCCGTGGCACTCGCCATTATCATCAACGTTTACCGCAACTATCACAGTGACCAGGTGAACAGTATTGAAAACATGAAATTCTAAAGTAAGACAATGGAATACAGTTATGCATTTTTGATACTTCTTCTCCCATTCCTGAGCTTCCTGGTTCTGGGACTTGCGGGTATGAAGATGAAAAGACCGGTAGCAGCCTTCATCGGTACCGTATTGATGGGTTGCGTATTCGCTATGTCTGTATATACAGCCTACGAGTACTTCTTCGCCGTTGGTCGTGACGCCTCCACAGGCTTGTACCCAACTGTTACCGTATTTAATTTCACATGGTTGAAGTTTACCGAGCTGCTGACGTTCAACATCGGTTTCCGCCTGACGCCAATCTCCGTATTGATGCTCATTGTGATTACCACAGTCAGCTTCATGGTCCACATCTACAGCTTCGGCTACATGGCGGAGCGTGATGAGAACTACAAGGTAGAGGAATACGAGAAGGGTATGCAGCGTTTCTACGCTTACCTGAGCCTCTTCACCATGTCCATGCTGGGCTTGGTGGTGGCTACCAACATCTTCCAGATGTACTTGTTCTGGGAGTTGGTGGGTGTGTGCTCCTACTTGCTCATCGGTTTCTACTATCCGAAGCACAAGGCTGTGCATGCCAGCAAGAAGGCGTTCATCGTGACTCGTTTCGCCGACCTCTTCTTCTTGATCGGTATCCTGTTCTACAGCTTCTATGTAGGTACCTTCAACTACGACTTGAACGCCCAGCCCGAGCTTCACAGTGCCTTGGCAGGTGCTGCATGGGTATTGCCTACGGCATTGTTCCTCATGTTCATCGGTGGTGCCGGTAAGAGTGCGATGTTCCCATTGCACATCTGGCTGCCTGATGCCATGGAGGGCCCGACTCCTGTGTCGGCTTTGATTCACGCCGCTACCATGGTCGTGGCAGGTGTTTATCAGGTGGCTAGTCTCTTCCCCATCTGGGTGGAGTTCGCTCCCCAGGCACTGCACTACGTGGCTTACATCGCGGCTTTCACAGCCTTCTATGCAGCAGCCGTAGCTTGCTGCCAGCGCGACATCAAGCGTGGCTTGGCATTCTCTACCATCTCTCAGATAGCCTACATGCTCGTGGCTCTCGGCGTTTGCTTCGCCGTTGACAACCACCACGGCGGCTTGGGTTACATGGCAGGTATCTTCCACTTGTTCACCCACGCCATGTTCAAGGCTTTGTTGTTCCTCTGCTCCGGTGCCATCATCGTCATCATCGGCAGCAACTTCAAGGAGTACATGGGCGGCTTGCACAAGTACATGCCTATCACCAACGTCTGCTTCCTCATCGGTTGTCTGGCGATCGCGGGTATTCCTCCTTTCGCAGGTTTCTGGTCGAAGGATGAGATTATCTCGGCTTGCTTCCAGTTCTCGCCCTTCATGGGCTGGTTTATGACAGTGGTGGCTGGTATGACAGCCTTCTATATGTTCCGTCTCTACTATGTCATCTTCTGGGGACAGAGCTACTACGAGCTTGACCCTGAGCATCGCCGCAAGCCACAGGAGGTACCATTCGTGATGTGGGGTCCGCTGGTGTTCCTCGCAGTCATCTCTTGCCTGTGCGGTCTGATACCATTCGGCCACTTCATCTCTGCCACTGGTCAGAGCTACGACATTCATATCGACATGAGCGTGGCTACCACCTCGGTTATCGTCGCCCTCATCGGTATCGGTCTGGCCACTTATATGTACGCTCCCAAGAAGACACCTCTTGCCGACGCTTTGGCTAAGAAGATGCCTAAGTTGCACAAGGCAGCGTTGAACCGCTTCTATATCGACGACGCATGGCAGTTCTTCACCCACAAGATTGTGTTCGGTTGCTTCTCCAAGCCTATCGCATGGTTCGACCGCCGTGTCATCGACGGCACGTTCAACTTCATGGCTTGGGGTACACAGGAGGCAGGCGAGACCATCCGCCCATGGCAGAGCGGCGACGTGCGCAGCTATGCCATCTGGTTCCTCACAGGCACCGTGGCACTGACACTCTGTTTGCTCGCGCTTCTCTAATCAATGTCTCACAATTAAGTAAATAGAAAAGAAATGAATTTAAGTATATTCGTCATAGTACCACTCCTGATGCTGCTCGGCCTCTGGTTGGCCCGCAACGACAAGCAGGTGCGTGGTGTGATGGTAGCAGGCGCCACCGTGCTGGTAGCCCTCTCCGTCTATTTGGTGTTTGCATTTCTCGACGCTCGTGAGACAATGCCAGCCGACCAATATCCTATGCTCTTCACCTACAGCGTGCCTTGGTTCGAGCCATTGCACATCAACTACTCCCTCGGAGTGGATGGTATCTCTGTGGTGATGTTGCTCCTCACCTCTATCATCGTGTTCACGGGTACCTTCGCCTCTTGGCAGATGGAGCCTATGAAGAAGGAGTACTTCCTCTGGTTCACCCTCTTGAGCATCGGTGTGTATGGCTTCTTCATCTCGGTGGATATGTTCACCATGTTCATGTTCTACGAGGTGGCCCTCATCCCTATGTACCTCTTGATCGGTGTGTGGGGTAGCGGCGCGAAGGAGTACTCGGCCATGAAGTTGACCTTGATGTTGATGGGTGGTTCAGCCCTCTTGATTATCGGTATCTTGGGCATCTACTTCTACAGCGGCGCCCAGACCTTCGAGATCATGGACATCGCCCACCATACGGGTGGTGCTCATGCCATCCCAGAGAGCGTGCAGAACGTGTTCTTCCCACTGCTCTTCATCGGTTTTGGTATTCTTGGAGCTTTGTTCCCATTCCACACATGGTCTCCTGACGGTCACGCAAGTGCGCCTACGGCCGTGTCTATGTTGCACGCCGGTGTGTTGATGAAACTCGGTGGCTACGGTTGTTTCCGCATCGCCATGTTTCTCTTGCCGGCCGCTACCCACGGATTCTGGATCAAGGTGTTCTTGGTGCTCACCACCATCTCTATCGTGTATGGTGCTTTGTCAGCCTGTGTGCAGACCGACTTGAAGTACATCAACGCCTACTCCTCGGTGTCTCACTGTGGCATGGTGCTTTTCGCCCTCTGCATGATGACCCAGACAGCAGCCACGGGTGCTATCCTCCAGATGTTGTCCCACGGTTTGATGACCGCCCTCTTCTTCGCCGTCATCGGTATGATTTACCACCAGGCAGGTACGCGCGACGTACGCTACTTGGGCGGATTGATGAAGATCATCCCATTCCTCTCGGTAGGTTATGCAGTGGCAGGTCTCGCCAACCTCGGTTTGCCGGGCTTCTCTGGCTTCGTGGCTGAGATGACCATCTTCGTGGGTGCGTTCCAGAACGCCGATACATTCCACCGTGTATGTACCATCATCGCTTGTACATCTATCGTAGTGACTGCGGTATATATCTTGCGTTGCGTAGGTAAGATTTTGTATCAGAAGGTACCCAACCCCAAGTTGGAGAAACTTCACGATGCGACATGGGACGAGCGTATCGCCGTGGCAGGCTTGATTGCCTGCGTGGCAGGTCTCGGTATGTTCCCACTCTGGGCAGAGGAGATCATCATGGACGCCGTAGGTCCTATCTTTAGTGTAATTAATATGTAATAAATATCAGAAGAAATGGATTACAGTCAATTTTTAAATATGATTCCAGAGGCTACCTTGATGGCAGTCCTGCTTATCACTTTCATAGCTGACTTCTGCAGCTCCAAGAGTGCAGACCGTAAGTGGTTCAATCCTCTGGTATGCCTCTTGATGGTGGCTCACATCGCCCTCAACATCTGTCCTACGGAAGCAGCCGAGGCTTTTGGCGGCATGTACGCCACGAGTCCTGCTGCGGGTGTGCTGAAGACCGTCTTGGCGCTCGGAACGCTCATCGTGCTCATCCAGGCCAAGGAATGGTTGAGCCGCGAGGACACAGCCTTCAAGGAGGGTGAGTTCTATATGCTCACACTCTCTACCTTGCTCGGTATGAACATGATGGTTAGCGCCAACCACTTCCTCTTGTTCTTCCTGGGCCTTGAGATGGCTTCCGTGCCAATGGCTTGCCTCGTGGCGTTCGACAAGTATCGTCACAACTCGGCAGAGGCCGGCGCCAAGTTCATCTTGACAGCCACCTTCTCCAGCGGCGTGATGATTTATGGTATCTCCTTGCTCTATGCAGCTTGCGGTACTCTGTACTTTGGCGACATGGCACAGGCTATCACAGCTTCTCCATTGACCATCGCGGGTATGGTATTCTTCTTCAGTGGCTTGGGCTTCAAGATTTCCTTGGTGCCTTTCCACTTCTGGACAGCCGACTCCTACCAGGGTGCGCCGACTACAGTTACAGGTTACCTCTCTGTAGTTTCCAAGGGTGCCGCAGCGTTCACGCTCTGTGCTATCTTGATGAAGGTGTTTGCGCCCATGGTGGAATACTGGACGGTACTTCTGTACATCGTCATCGTGCTCTCCATCACCATCGCCAACCTCTTCGCCATCCGTCAGAGCGACTTGAAGCGTTTCATGGCATTCTCTTCTATCTCTCAGGCTGGCTACATCATGCTTGCCGTGGTGGGCAACTCGGCGATGAGCGTGACCGCCTTGACTTACTACGTGCTTATCTACGTGGTGGCCAACATGAGCGTATTCACCATCATCTCGGCAGTGGAGGAGCATAACAACGGCACCGTGCAGATGGACAGCTACAATGGTCTCTACAAGACAAACCCACGTTTGGCATTCCTGATGACGTTGGCCTTGTTCTCGTTGGGTGGTATTCCACCGTTCGCAGGTATGTTCTCCAAGTTCTTCGTGTTCATGGCTGCCGTTGGAACACATGACATCCATACCACACTCGGAGCCTGGGCATACGGCGTGGTGTTCATCGCCTTGGTCAACACGGTGATCAGCTTGTACTACTACTTGCTCATCGTGAAGGCAATGTTCATCAAGCACAACGACAATCCATTGCCAACCTTCCAGAGCGCATGCTCTACCAAGTTGGCTCTCGCCATCTGCACAGTAGGTATCGTGGCATTCGGTATCTGCTCTTGCGTGTTCGACTGGATTTCAGTGGCTGCCAACGCATAAGCATTCCTGTCATACCGTATGCCGTGTTTTACGGCGCACGGTAGGCAAGACAAAAAATAGAAAATCCCAATCATCGGAAAGATGGTTGGGATTTTTTTTTGCAACGTCAATAATCGTAATGACAGTCTCTTTAGTCATATATATTTTGTGGAGCTTTATTCTTGTTCGTATTTTTTATGGAAAACAAACAGACAGACAGCTCCTGCCAGAGCCAGTGGAACACCCGCCAGGGCAGGATAATTGAACCCCAGCCCAAGGCTGACGGGGATGCCACCCAGGAAGGCGCCAATGGCATTGCCGAGATTGAACGCCGACTGGATGCAGCAGCCGCCCAGCATCTCGCCACCCTTGGAATGCTTGAGAATCAAGAATTGCTGAGGTGAACTTACACCGAAGAGGCAAGCGCAGATGACAAACATCAAGCCTACCGACACCCAGCCTGTCTGCGAGAGGAAGAATACCAAGAGAAGGGCGCAAGCTGAGGTCAACTGGATGATGCCGGCGATACGCCCCGGCTTGTATCTGTCGCAGAGCTGTCCGCTGATGAGATTGCCCAGCACCATTCCCAGGCCGGCGAAAATCATGAGCATGGAGATGGTGGACGCAGGGAATCCACCTTCTTGTTGCAGCAAAGGTGAAATGTAGCTGAACCAGCAGAGCACACCGCCGTTGCCCAGAAAGGTGGCTCCCAAAATCAACCAGGGGTCGAGGTTTCGGAGAAAACGAAACTGGGCCTTCATGCCATTGTTGGGCAATGCTTCTACATTCGGCACCCATTTGTAAATCAAAAACAGGGTGATGAAAGCCAACAAGATGGCTAAGTAGAAAGGCATCCTCCACGAAAATTGATGGCTGAGGAGTGTGCCTAGCGGAACACCCATCAGATTGGCAACGGTCATCCCCGCGCACATAAACGATACGGCACTGGCACCCTTGCCTTCTCTGGCCAGTTTGACGGCTACGATGCATCCCACGCCGAAATAGGCTCCATGTGGCAGACCCTGTATCAGCCGGGCCAGGAGCAAGGTGGAGTAGGAAGGAGCGATGCTTGCGACGATGGCACCCAAGGCGATGATGGAAGTCAGAAACAGTAGAATGTGCTTGGGGCGATACTTGTGCATGACTATCAGAGAGAACGAACCGAGGCAGACTCCCAGTGCATATACTGAAATTAAATGACCTGCCATCGGGATAGATACCTGTAAACTGTTGGCGATGTCAACCAAGATTCCCTCCATGATAAATTCCGTAAGCCCCAGCGTGAAGGTACCCAGCGCCAGGGCGAAAAGACTTTTCTTCATTTTGCTATAATAGTCTAATAAGTATAAGGTTTGATATTTAAACGTTTATTTTTGAGTGCAAAGTTACACTTAATTTTCGAATGAGAATAAAGGTTCAAAATAGTTTTAACGTATATTATTATAGAATGTTGCGAAATTTATTGTACCTTTGCATCATGAAAAAGATTTTCCGTTCGTTACTGTATATAGTCATGATGTTGGGGTTGGCGCTGTTGCCCGACCTTTGGCTTTGGCACCATGGTGTATCTGCATGGATATGGCCTTTGGCGGTGGCATGGTGGATACCTTCGGGGTTGCTCCTCTTGTCGGAGGTGGGTTTGCAGCTCGGGTTGTATCACAAGTTGTCGGTCAGGGTGCTGTTCACGATGCTCCTCTTTTCGGTGATGCCCAAGCTCGTTTACATCCTCTTCTCGCTGGTCGCTCCATGGTGGCTTGCCGTTGTGCCGTCCATCTTGCTGATGGCTTGTTTCCTGTATGGATTTACCGAGGGATGGAATCGGCTGGAAGTGAAGCAGGTGACCTATTTCTCTCCAGACCTGCCGCCTTATTTCGATGGCTACAAGATTTTGCATTTCAGTGATTTCCATCTGGGGAGTTTTCCTAGGGGCACCGATTTCGTCGAGAAGGTGGTGGAGAGAGCCAACAATGAGGATGTCGAGATGATGATGTTTACCGGCGACTTGGTCAACAATTCTGCCGAGGAGGTGCGCCCTTATCTGGAAACGTTGAGCCAGCTTCATGCTCCCGACGGCATCTTCTCTGTCTGGGGAAACCACGACTATTGCGAGTATGACAACAATCACTCGATAGGAGCCTTGAAGAGAAATCGCAGGATGCTGTATGGATTTCAGAAACAGCTGGGCTGGACCCAGTTGATGAACGAGCATGTCACGATGTCGCACGGATTGGCCAGCATCGAGATCATCGGAGTGGAGAATGCGGGCAACCCTCCTTTCTCCAATCGGGCCAATCTCAAGAAGGCGATGAAGGGTATTGATAAAAATGCTTTCAAGATACTGCTCACCCACGATCCGCACCATTGGCGTAAGGAAGCCTTGGCGAAGGGCATTCAGCTTACCTTGTCAGGGCACACCCATGCCGGACAGGTTCGAATCGGTCGGTTGACCCCCGCTCGCATGGCGTTCAAGGAGTGGGGAGGTATCTATCGTCGTGGAGCCCAGATGCTCTATGTGTCGGCAGGACTTGGCGGCTCCTTCCCGTTCCGTCTGGGGGCTTGGCCGGAGATGACGGTTGTCACATTGAAGAGAAAGAACGAATTGTCGTAAATAAACCTATATATATATGAATATTCAGCAAACAACAAGGTGGGGGCTTCTGTCGATGATGTTGGTTTCATGCACCTATGGCATGGCTAATGACAGTAAAGCTACCCGATATACGATTCTCACCCAGTCGCCCGAACAGCATATCCTGCACTTCGGTGCTAGCGATGCGTGGAGTATGCAGTTCCTGGGCTTGTGGCCAGAGGCGCAGCAAAATCAGATTGCCGACTGGCTCTTCTCTATGGAGAACGATGCCCAGGGCAAGCCAAAGGGCATCGGCTTGTCGATATGGAGATTCAACCTCGGTGCAGGAAGCGAGGAGCAGGGGGAGGCTGCGCAAATCCAGCCAGGTACTCGCACCCAATGCTTTCTCAATGCCGACGGCACCTACGATTGGAGTAAGCAGGCAGGACAGCGCAACTTCCTGAAACTTGCCAAGCAGAGAGGTGTGCCTTATTTCCTCGCATTCTGCAATTCTGCCCCCGTGTTCTATACCAAGAACGGGCTTGCAACCAATACAGGGCGTGACGGTACTATCAATCTCAAGGATGACTGCTATGGCAAGTTCGGACAGTTCATCGCCACTTCCCTAAAGGGCATCGAGGAGCACGATGGGATTCATTTCGACTATATCAGTCCTATCAATGAACCTGACGGACATTGGAACTGGCTGGGCCCGAAGCAAGAAGGAAGTCCTGCCACCAATCGTGAGTTTGCCCGTGTGGCAAAGGAGGTGAGCAAGGCTTTGGTGAAGAGCAAACTGAACACAGAGATACTTGTCAACGAGTCGAGCGACTACCGTTGCATGCTGGGTACCCATGTCGCCGACTGGCAGCGAGGCAACGAAATCAAAGCGTTCTTCACCAAGGATAGCACCAAGACTTATTTGGGCAATGTGAAGCAACTGCCTCGCTTGATAGGCGGACATAGCTATTGGACGAATACGCCGATACCTTATATGAGGGACATCAGAATGCAGATGCGGGAGGCTTGCAAGCTGCAAGGCGTTAAGTTCTGGCAGACGGAAATCTGCATCATGGGCAATGACGAGGAAATCGGTGGAGGAGGCGGATATGACTTCTCTATGAAGACCGCCTTGTATGTGGCCCGCGTCATCCACCACGACTTGGTATATGCCAACGCAGAGAGTTGGAGTTGGTGGCGTGCCGCTGGTGGCGACTATCGCGACGGATTGATACGTATCTACAGCCGTGACGGATGGAAGAGCGGATGGGCTGTCGATTCCAAGTTGATGTGGGCACTGGGCAACTATTCCCGTTTCGTTCGTCCTGGGGCTGTGAGATACGACATCGCTGCCACTTCGGCTGATGGCACGACTCTGGAAGAGGGCTACAATGACCCGGTGGGCGTGATGTGCTCAGCTTACCAAAATAAAGACGGCAAGTGGGTGGTTGTAGCCATCAACTATTCGGAAGATGTCAAGCCCGTAGATTTTGCGTTCGACAATCAAGAACTGAAAAAATGGGTGATGTATCGTACCAGCGATGTCTCTTCAGAGAGTTTGTCGCCTATAGGAGAATGTGATGGAAACACGCAGCTTGCTCCTCGTAGCATTACAACTTTTGTGCAGAAATAGGCGAAAAAATGGGTTAAGAGAAGAAAAATAGCGAATAATTCTCCTTATTTGCCGTTTTATGTACATGAAAAAGGAGACTTTTTGCTATATTTGCAAACGATAATAAAAACTCAATAACTATTATGAAATTATCAACAACTATTCAATCGTTGGCTTTGGCTTCCTTGCTGACACTTTCTCCTTCGCAGATGGCGGCTGCCTCCAAAGGTGGTACGTTTACGACAGGCGACAAGACATTTCTTCTTAATGGCAAGCCTTTCGTCGTGAAGGCTGCCGAGTTGCATTATCCTCGTATTCCACGTGCTTATTGGGAGCACCGCATCAAGATGTGCAAGGCTCTTGGCATGAATACGGTCTGTCTCTATGTGTTCTGGAATATCCACGAGCAGAAAGAGGGTGAGTTTGACTTCACTGGCAATAATGACGTGGCAGCTTTCTGCCGTCTCTGTCAGAAGAACGGCATGTATGTGATTGTTCGCCCGGGTCCATACGTTTGCGCGGAGTGGGAAATGGGTGGTCTGCCTTGGTGGCTGTTGAAGAAGAAAGACATCAAGCTTCGTGAGCAAGACCCTTACTTCATGCAGCGTGTCGAGATATTCGAGAAGGAGGTAGGCAAGCAGCTCGCTCCGTTGACTATCCAGAACGGCGGACCTATCATCATGGTGCAGGTGGAGAATGAGTATGGATCGTACGGCAAGGACAAGCCTTATGTGAGTGCCATCCGTGACATCGTTCGCAAGAGTGGCTTCGACAAGGTGAGTCTCTTTCAGTGCGACTGGTCTTCCAACTTCCTCAACAATGGTCTCGATGACTTGACTTGGACGATGAACTTCGGAACGGGCGCCAATATCGACAATCAGTTTAAGCGTCTTGGCGAGGTGCGCCCAAATGCGCCAAAGATGTGCTCTGAGTTCTGGAGCGGTTGGTTTGACAAATGGGGCGCGCGCCACGAGACTCGTGCTGCCAAGGATATGGTGGACGGCATGGACGAGATGCTCTCGAAAGGCATCAGCTTCTCGCTTTATATGACACATGGCGGAACGAGCTTCGGCCATTGGGCGGGCGCCAATTCCCCAGGCTTCCAGCCAGATGTGACTAGCTATGACTACGATGCACCTATCAACGAGTGGGGTCTGGCTACGCCTAAGTTCTACGAGCTTCAGAAGATGATGGCGAAATATACCGGCGGCAAGAAATTGCCATCCGTGCCCAAGGCTCCGATGTCGATCATCAGCGTACCTGAGTTCAAGTTGACGGAATATCGTCCTCTCTCATATGGTGTCGATACAGAAAAAGAAAGCAATGCTCCCTTGACTTTCGAGGATATGGACATGGGATGGGGTACGATGGTTTATACCGCTTCGCTCCCTTCCATCAAGAATCCTTCGACCTTGACGGGTGAATTTCATGATTTTGCGCAAGTGTATATCAACGACAAGTACATCGGAAAGATAGACCGTGTGAAGAACGAGAAGTCCTTGGAGCTTCCCGCAGTGTCGGAAGGTAGTACCCTGACAATCGTCGTGGAAGGCATGGGGCGTATCAATTTCGGTCGTGCCATCAAGGACTATAAGGGAATCATAGGCAATGTGACCATTTCTACTTCTGACGAGACCTGTGACATCGCCTTGAATCCTAAGCAATGGTGCAATCAGACGATTCCTGACGACTATGCTACCGCTGTCAAGGTGCTGGCGATGAATCAGAACAGAATGGCTGGGCTGAAGACGAAGGCCGGCTACTACCGTGGGTACTTTAATATTAATAAGGTGGGCGACACCTTTATTAATATGGAGGCTTTCGGCAAGGGACAGGTTTATGTGAATGGTCATGCGCTGGGACGTTTTTGGCAGATTGGCCCTCAGCAGACGCTCTACTTGCCTGGTTGTTGGTTGAAGAAAGGTAAGAACGAAGTCATCGTTCTCGACGTGGTAGGTCCTAAGGGTGAGGCAAAGGCTTTCTGCCAAGACCATCCTGAGCTTGACAAGCTCAATCTGGAGAAGAGCAACAAGCACAACGAGCCTGGCAACCGCATGGACTTGAATTCTGACACACCTGTGTTGAAGGGTGAGTTGAAGGCAGGCAATGGATGGCAGGTGCTCAAACTCGACAAGCCAGTGACCGGTCGTTACTTTGCCATCGAGTGTGAGAGCAGTCAGAGTGGAGACTCTCAAATCGCCATCGCCGAGGTTTATCTCCAGGATGCCCAAGGAAACCGTATCGACCGCAACAACTGGGTGGCTCATTATGCTGACAGCGAGAAGGGCAACTCGACACTCGACAAGATGTTTGACTTGCAGGAGAGCACCTATTGGCAAACGGAGAAAGGGGCAAACTTCCCACATCTCGGTATCGTCGATATGGGCAAGGAAGTGACAATCTCAGCGTTCGAGTATCTGCCACGAGCAGAACAAGGAGCACCAGGAAGTGTGAAGGGCTTCAAGCTCTTCGTAAGAAAATAAAAAGTAGTGTGGTGATTGCGTAATCCCAAAAAACGAAGTTGTTGCTACTTACAAATGATGATTTTTGATGAAAAGGGAACGATTTAACAAAAATCCTTCTTTTTATTTGAAATAAAATTGTAACTTTGCAGTCCCATTCCAATCATGAGGAGTCGGGGCTGCATTTTTTATGTTAGCTCTGGGGGACTTGTGAGGGCAAATGGAAAGTGAATAATCAATAAAAAGAAAAGAGGTATGGCAAATAAAAAGAGAATCGCAATGGGAATCGGTGCTGTTGTTGGTGTCGGTATCATGGTCTTGGCTGGCTTGTGGCTTGGCAAGACGAAAGGCGTGGAGTATCTTGGAAAGTGCCATCGTAAGAAATAAAACCCAGTCACAACCGTGATTGGGCTTTTTTGTTTCTGTCAGTTTCGGAGAAGTCTAGCTCGTAGAAACGATAAGGGATAGATAGACAAGGAGTGTGTATATACATTATAATATAATTATTAACAATTAAATATAAAGGAAAAAGATTATGAGAACAGAATGGAGAGGTTTCAAAGGAAACAAGTGGCAGACTGAGGTCAATCTTCGTGACTTCATTCAGAACAACTATACCAGCTACGACGGCAACGAGTCGTTCTTGGCAGAACCTACCCAAGCTACCGATACCCTCTGGGGTATGCTCAAGGAACTCCAGAAGCAGGAGCGTGCCAAGGGCGGTGTGCTCGACATGGAGACCGAGGTGGTTTCAGGATTGACAGCATACGGTGCTGCATACATCGGCGAAGGCACCAAGGACTTGGAGAAGGTAGTGGGTCTTCAGACCGACAAACCATTGAAGCGTGCCTTCATGCCTTACGGTGGTATCAAGATGGCAGAGCAGGCTTGTACGACATACGGCTATGAGCCATCTGCCAAGCTCCACGAGATATTCCATAACTATTGCAAGACCCACAATGACGGTGTGTTCGATGCTTACACCCCGGAGATGAAGCACGTGCGCCACAATCATATCCTCACAGGTCTTCCAGACACTTACGGTCGCGGACGTATCGTGGGTGACTACCGTCGTGTGGCTCTCTATGGTATCGACTACTTGATTGCCGAGAAGCAGAAGGACTTGGCTGAGATGGGCGACCGAGAGATGATAGACGAGGTAATCCGTCTTCGTGAGGAAGTAGCCATGCAGATCAAGGCTCTCAAGGGCTTGAAGGAGATGGCTGCCAGCTATGGTTTCGATATTTCGCAGCCTGCCCAGAATGCTCGTGAGGCAGTGCAGTGGCTTTACTTCGGCTACCTCGGCGCAGTGAAGACACAGAACGGTGCAGCCATGTCGGTAGGCCGTATCTCTACCTTCCTCGACATCTACTTTGAACGTGATTTCAAGGAGGGAACTTTGACGGAGAATGACGCACAGGAGTTGATCGACCACTTGGTGATGAAGTTCCGTATGGTGAAGTTCGCTCGTATCCCTTCTTACAACCAGCTCTTCTCTGGCGACCCTGTTTGGGCAACTCTTGAGGTAGGAGGTATGGGGCAGGATGGTCGTTCGATGGTAACAAAGAATGACTTCCGTTTCCTCCACACATTGGAGAACATGGGACCTTCGCCAGAGCCAAACTTGACCGTGCTCTATAGCTCTCGTTTGCCAAAGGCATTCAAGCATTATGCAGCCATGATTTCTGTGAAGACAAGTTCTATCCAGTATGAGAACGATGACGTAATGCGCCCAGTTTGGGGAGATGACTATAGCATCTGCTGCTGTGTGTCGGCCACACAGACCGGCAAGGAGATGCAGTTCTTCGGAGCCCGTGCCAATTTGGCAAAGTGCTTGACCTACGCTATCTCGGGCGGTGTGGATTCCAAGACCCGTGAGCAGTGCGGACCTAAATATCGTGCCATCGAGGGTGACGTGGTAACTTACGAGGAGTTCATGCCACGCTTTATGGATATGATGGACTGGCTTGCAAGTGTCTATGTCAAGACTTTGAACCTCATCCACTATATGCACGACAAGTACTTCTATGAGGCTGCCGAGATGGCTCTCATCGACACCGATGTTCGCCGTACGTTCGCTACAGGTATCGCTGGCTTCAGCCACGTGGTGGATTCTATCTCTGCCATCAAGTATGCCAAGGTGAATATCATCCGTGACGAGACTGGTTTCCCATTGAGCTTCAAGACAGAGGGCGACTTCCCACGTTATGGCAACGATGACGAGCGTGCCGACGAAATCGCGGTATGGTTGCTCAAGACCTTCATGGCGCTCATCAAGAAGTATCACACTTATCGTGACTCCGAGCCAACAACATCCATCTTGACCATTACTTCTAATGTCGTATATGGCAAATATACCAGCAATATGCCTGATGGCCGCCCTGCTGGTGCTCCTTTGGCCCCAGGTGCCAACCCATCTTACGGTGCTGAGAAGAATGGCTTGTTGGCTTCTTTGAACTCTGTGGCTAAGTTGCCATACGAGTATGCACTCGATGGTATCTCTAACACCCAGACCATCAGCCCTGGTGCTCTCGGTCATGATGACGAGGAACGTGCCCAGACTTTGGTAGGCGTGATGGACGGATACTTCAACCAGGGTGCCCACCACTTGAACGTCAACGTGTTTGGCGTAGAGAAGTTGAAGGACGCTATGGAGCATCCTGAGAAAGAAGAGTATCAGAACTTTACCATCCGTGTGAGCGGTTACGCCGTGAAGTTCATCGACTTGACCCGTGAGCAGCAGCTCGATGTGATAGCACGTCAGGCTCATGAGAGACTGTAACCAAGTGAAGAATGAAGAGGAATACGTTTTCTCTTCTCGCTGACAAAAAATATTGATGCCCACTGGA
Source organism: Waltera intestinalis (assembly GCA_963628185.1). Taxonomy (GTDB): domain Bacteria; phylum Bacteroidota; class Bacteroidia; order Bacteroidales; family Bacteroidaceae; genus Prevotella. Next base: position 15,506 of record CAVGEN010000024.1, read on the forward strand.
TTTCTTGTAAAGGGAGAAATTTGGTGGGCATTTTTTGTTTATTTAACTGCAAGGAAAAATAGTGTATGAATATTTTTATTAATTTTGCAGTATGAAACTAAATGTAGAACAGAGGCGCTCATTATTGGATGAGGGGCATAAGTTTTGTTTTGATGTTGCCAAACTAATCATTGGTGGTGTCATTTTAGCAGGTATAATGAGAGAAGACATAGATAGGTATGTCCTCTATGGTTGGGGAACGTTTTTTGTCATTTTTCTCATTTGCTTAGGTATAGTCTTTTTAATCATGTCTAAAAATAAAAGAAAATAGTTATGGGAGTTGTTTATTTTATGGGTGCTATCACCTTTTTCATTGCATCAATAGGCATAAGCTTTATCATGTGGGATTATCGTCAAGAACGTAATCATGCATAGGGGATTCGTACATAGTATAGAGAGCTTTGGTTCTGTGGATGGGCCAGGCATTCGCTTTCTGATATTCCTGCAGGGTTGTCCGATGCGTTGCCAGTTCTGCCATAATCCCGATTCCTGGAAAGTGGGAGTGGGAGAGGAATGGACAGTCGATGACCTGTTGGACAAGGCGGAGCGATTCCGATCTTATTGGGGCGACAAGGGAGGTGTCACGGTGAGCGGAGGCGAGGCTTTGCTGCAGATAGACTTCCTCACCGAACTCTTCGAGGAGGCGCATCGTCGTGGCATCAACACTTGTCTTGATACTTCGGCGCAACTCTTCACACGCAGCGGAATCTTCTTCGGGAAGTTCGAGCGGCTGATGAAGGTGACGGATACAATCCTTCTCGACATCAAACATATAGATGACGAAGAGCATCGCAAGTTGACCAAGCATTCTAACAAGAGCATCTTGGATTGCGCTCGTTATCTGAGTGAAATTCGTAAGCCTGTGTGGATTCGCCATGTGCTCATTCCTGGCATTACTGACAAGGATGAATGTCTGGAACGGTTGAGAGATTTCCTCAAGACGCTTTCAAATATCGAGCGTATAGATGTGTTGCCTTATCATACGATGGGAATCTATAAGTATGAGAAATTGGGTATCGACTATCCGCTGAAAGAAGTCAACCCTCCGTCCGCTGAAAGAGTGGAGAATGCAAAGCGCATCTTGGAAGGTGCTTTGCATTAATTTTCGGAAAAAATAAAAAGGGGTGCAACTTTTGTTGTGCCCCTTTCGTCTAATGGACAAATGTAAAACAAAAACATGGAAGTTATGAAAAAGATAAACTTGAAATCTTGCAAGATGGTGGCGATGGCTGCCTTTGCGGTGGGTATGCAGGCGGTGATTAGTTCTTGTATGAATGGCATCAGCAGTGGAAATGCGGTTGTCAATGGAAACCTTACTTATAGTCAGGCAGACTTGCAGGTGAAACCTTTTACAGAAATAGAGGTGGAGACAGTGGCTGATGTCTATTATGTGCAGAATAACACCGATAAGCAAGAAGTGCGTTTTGATTTCTCCAAGATAAAGGATGATGACTTGAAAAATCAGTACAAGGAGAAAGTGAAGGCTGTGTATCGCGATGGCAAGGTGGTGATAGGGCTGAGCGGTAAAATAACGGGAACCAGCAATTTGAAAGCTGGTCAGCGACTGATAGTTTATATCTCTTCCACCGACTTGGTCAAGGTGACATTGGGGGGAGTGGGAAGTTTTCATTCCGACGCGATTAACTCTGATGTCTTCGATATAGATAACGAGGGTGTGGGCAGTATTTATGTCAAGAACTTGCTCGCCAACAAAGTTTCCGTTGACAACGAAGGCGTAGGTCATGTCACGATAGACAATCTTCAAGCCGACAACCTTGATATTGACAATGAAGGGGTTGGTAATGTAAACATAGGAAACTTTAAGGGAGGAAACATGAAGATAGACAATGAAGGCGTGGGCAAAGTGCAGGCCGAAGTGGATTGCCAGTCCGTCAATGCCACGTTGGAGGGTGTCGGAAACATTAGCCTTTCTGGTGTTACCCGTCATTTTGTCAAAACAAAAGAAGGTGTCGGCTCGTTCAAAATCTCGGGCTTGAAGGTCTTGGATAAGTAGTGTTTTAGCATATTCCCTCCCTAGAGAATCTAGGGATTTCCTTATATTATCAAAAGAAAAAGAACCTGCCGGAAGTGATTTCCCGCAGGTTCTTGCTTTCTCTACAGGCTGGTCGAGAAGCCATTGTAAGATGGAATATTGGTTAAAACGCTAAAAGTAATGGTGTGAAAATTTGGAGTAATCACCAAAAAACGTTACTTTTGCAAAGAAATCATAAACAAAAAAGATAATATGGGATTTTTTAAACGATTGTTTGGGGGCAAGACGGAAGTCTCGGAAGAAGAACAGGTGAACAAGACAGCGAAAGATTTTGAGGTCTTGAAGTATGATGGTGTGCGTGCTTTGCGCCAAGGGCAATTGGCGTACGCCGTAGAATGTCTGCAAGCTGCCTTGCAACTCAAAGGGGCAGGACCGGAGACGGAGGGCGAAGCCTCGCAAGAGCCGAAGGAGGTACTGGAAGTGCGTGATTATCTCTCGCAGGCTCTTATTCACAAGGGCGAACTTTTGCCAGCTTACGACCAGTTGCAGAAACTCTCGGAGGCACAGCCTGGCAATAAGCAAATCTTTGTTCGCATGGCAGAGGTTGCCTATATGATGGAGGATTATGGAGCCATGGCGAATGCTTGTGAGAAGGCGATGCTCATCGACAAGGATGATGCCCACCTGCTATATCTTTATGCCGAGGCTTGCATGGGTCAAGGAGATTTGATAAATACGATTGCCATGTTGACCAAGAGCATCCTCATGGCGGAAAAGAATGGAGAGGGCGATTCGTCGGAAGAAAAACGTCGCCAAGCATTCTCGCAACAGGCACTTTCTCATTTGCTCCGTGGCGATACGCTTAGAAAGATGGGAGATATTAAGGGGGCGGACGAGGATGCCCAATGGTTGCTCGACCAAATAGAGACACCGTCCGAGGATGTGCTCTTGCTCAAGGCGCGCATCCTTCATGCCGAAGGAAAGTCGGATGACTCCATCCTATATTATAATAAGGTGGTGGAGGCCAATCCTTTCTCGGCTGTCGCTTTCAAGGAGCGTGGCGCCATCTATCTCGAAAAGGGTGATAAGGCAAATGCAGAGAAAGACATGCAGTCGTTCCTGGAAGTGAGTCCGAAGGAAGCCGTGGCTGTTAGTGGTGAGTTTCAGGCTGAGGGAAGGGAGCATTGTCATGGATAAGTGTGCTCTTCTGCAAAAAATCTGTATTTTCTAATAAAAACAGGTAGAAATGCCCGCTTGAAACGAAAAATATAAGCAAAAGATAGAAAAAACTATCAATTTGTTTGGTGGTGTCAGAAAAAAACACTACTTTTGCAGCCAATAAAATAACAACAATTTAAAATAGACAAGAATATGAAGTTTAATGCGTACTACTTTAGCTTTTACTTTTACTTTGCAAGCAATTGTGAAGCGGGAAGTTGCGTGTAAATTTCAACTTAGGATATAAGATTAAGAAATCTATCGAAACGGTCCCGCTCATTATTGAGCAGGGCCGTTTTTCGTAAGATACCTCTCTCTTAGGTCCAGAAGACATTAACAACACTAGAGGCAATGAAGAGAATAGCAATACAAGGAGAACTTGGCTCTTTCCATGACATTACAGCGCACCAATACTTCGAGGGCGAACAGATAGAGTTGATATGCTGCGCCACCTTCGAGGAGGTGTTTGAGAACATCAAGCGTGACCCTACTGTCATCGGAATCACTGCCATCGAAAATACCATTGCAGGAAGTTTGCTGCACAACTATGAGTTACTTCGCCAGAGTGGTACTACCGTGGTGGGTGAACATCGGCTCCATATCGAGCATAGCATCTGTTGCTTGCAGGAGGATGACTGGAGCACGCTCCAGGAAGTTCATTCTCACCCCGTGGCATTGATGCAGTGTGGCAAGTTCCTCGCCAACCATCCCGACCTCAAGGCAGTGGAGGCAGAGGACACCGCAGGTTCGGCTGCTTTTATAGCCAAGCATCAGGTAAGAGGCTGGGCAGCCATCTGCTCCTCGTATGCAGCCAAGATGTACGGCATGAAGGTGTTGCAGGACGGCATCCATGACAATCCTCACAACTATACCCGTTTCCTGGTGGTCTGCAACCCTCAGAAAGCTGCTCTTCTCCGTCCGATAGAAAAGGCCAACAAGGCGAGCATCGTCTTCAGTCTTTCCCACGACAAGGGCTCGCTCTCCAAGGTGCTCACCATCTTGAGTTTCTACGACATCAACCTCACCAAGATTCAGTCGTTGCCCGTGATAGGTCATGAGTGGGAATATCTCTTCTATGTCGATTTGACTTTCGACAACCTGACCCGCTATCGCCAGAGCATCGATGCCATCACACCATTGGTGAAGGAAATCAAGGTGCTCGGTGAGTATGAGGAGAAGGAGTAATTATACATTGTAAATTATAAAATTAAAGTTATGATAACGCCAGCTAATAGAGTAACGGAAATACAGGAATACTACTTCAGCCGTAAACTGAAGGAGGTAGCTAAGTTGAATGCCGAGGGCATGGACATCATCAGTCTCGCCATCGGAAGTCCTGACATGCCGCCGTCAAAGCAAACCATCGACAAACTTTGCGAGGTGGCTCGGCAGCCTAATGCACATGGATACCAGCCTACAGTGGGCATTCCTGAGTTGCGCAAGGCAATGGCAGGATTCTATAAGAGATGGTACGGCGTGGATTTGGATTGGGCGACGGAGATTCAGCCGCTGATAGGGAGCAAGGAGGGTATCTTGCATGTGACCCTCGCTTTCTGCAACCCTGGTGACGAAGTACTGATACCTAACCCAGGCTATCCTACCTACACCGCCATCAACAAGATTCTGGGTACCAAGATTACCTATTATGACTTGCGTGAGGACAATGGTTGGCAACCCGACTTCGAGGCTTTGGAAAAGATGGACTTGAGCCACGTGAAGCTGATGTGGACCAATTATCCTAACATGCCGACGGGTGGCGTGGCAAAGATGGAAACCTACGAGCGATTGGTGGAGTTTGCCAAGAAGCACGACATCGTCATCGTCAACGACAACCCTTATTCTCTCATTCTCAACGAGCATCCGATGAGCATCATGCAGGTGTCGGGAGCCAAGGAGTGCTGCATCGAGTTCAACTCCATGAGCAAGAGCCACAACATGCCTGGATGGCGTGTGGCCATGATTTCAAGCAACAAGACTTTCATCTCTTGGATTTTGAAGGTGAAGAGCAACATCGACAACGGTTCTTTCCGTGGCATTCAGCTGGCTGCAGCTGAGGCTATGTTGGGCAATACCGACGAATGGCATCGTGAGAACAACATCACCAACTATCGCCGCCGTCGTGACATCGCAGAGGAAATCATGAAGGTCTTGGACTGTACATTCGACCCTGGCCAGGTGGGTATGTTCCTTTGGGGCAAGATACCAGAGAAATATGAAGATGTAGAAGACCTGACGGAGAAAATATTACACGAGGCACGTGTTTTCATCACCCCGGGTTTCATCTTCGGAAGCAATGGCAAGCGATACATCCGCATCAGTCTCTGTGCCAAGGATGAGAAGATGAAGGAGGCGCTGGAGAGAATCAAACAAGTATTTAAAAAGTAAAAATGTAAAAAATAAATATACGACTATGGAATTAGAATTAGAACCATTGAATCTTCCTAGTGATCAAGAACGCCCTATTGTTATCGCTGGCCCATGTTCAGCAGAGACAGAAGAGCAAGTTATGACAACCGCCAAGCAGCTGGCTGCCAAGGGTTGCCACATGTTTAGAGCGGGCGTTTGGAAACCTCGTACCAAGCCAGGAGGCTTCGAGGGAAATGGTGAGGCTGCTCTCCCTTGGATGAAACAGGTGAAAGAGGAGACGGGTATGCTTACGGCTACTGAGGTGGCTACCCCAGAACATGTGGAACTCGCCTTGAAGTATGGTATCGATATTCTTTGGGTAGGCGCCCGCACCTCTGCCAACCCATTCGCCATGCAGGCTTTGGCAGATAGTTTGAAGGGTGTGGATGTTCCTGTGTTGGTTAAGAATCCTGTGAACCCTGACCTGGAACTTTGGATCGGCGCACTCCAGCGCATCAACCAGGCTGGCATCAAACGCCTTGGCGCTATCCATCGCGGATTCTCAAGTTTTGACAAAAAGATTTACCGCAACCTCCCTATGTGGCAGATTCCAATCGAGTTGCATCGACGCATACCTCAGTTGCCTATCGTCTGTGACCCTAGCCACATCGGTGGCCGCCGCGACTTGATAGCTCCTCTTTGCCAGCAGGCTATGGACTTGGGCTTCGATGGCTTGATCGTGGAGAGCCACTGCCAGCCCGATGACGCATGGAGCGATGCCAAGCAGCAGGTTACTCCTGATGTGCTCGACTATATCCTGGGCCTGCTTGTGGTACGTGACGAGCATTATTCTACCGAGGGCTTGCACCAGTTGCGTAGTCAGATAGATGAGTGCGACAACCAGTTGATGGATCTCTTGGCAAAGCGTATGCGTGTTTGCCGTGAAATCGGTACCTACAAGAAGGAGCACAACATGACTATCGTTCAAACCAACCGTTACAACGAGATTTTGGACAAGCGTGGTGCGCAAGCCTCGCTTTGTGGCATGAGTCCGGAGTTTGCCGCTCAAATCTTCGAGCACATCCATGAGGAGAGTGTGCGCCAGCAGTTGGAAATATTGAACCAGAAGTAAAAATGAGAATTTTGATAATGGGAGCAGGTAAGATGGGAAGTTTCTTCATCGACCTGCTCAGCTTCGACCACGAGGTGGCGGTATATGAGAAGGATGCCAAGCGACTGCGCTTCACTTACAACTGCTATCGCTTCACCAAGATGGAGGAAATCGAGATGTTCCGTCCCGAGCTGGTGATTAATGCCGTGACGGTGAAATATACCTTGTCGGCTTTTGAGGAATTGTTGCCTCACTTGTCGAAGGACTGCATCATCAGTGACATCGCATCCGTGAAGACTGGTTTGCAGGAGTTTTACGAGAAAAGTGGTTTCCGCTATGTGAGCACCCACCCGATGTTTGGCCCAACTTTCGCCAACCTCAACCAGCTGTCCGAGGAGAATGCTGTCATCATCAAGGAGGGCGACTATATGGGCAAGATATTCTTCAAGGATCTCTATCATAAACTCGGATTGAGTATGCACGAATATACCTTTGACGAGCATGACCAGACGGTGGCTTACTCATTGAGCATCCCCTTTGTGAGTACCTTTGCCTTTGCTGCGGTGATGAAGCACCAGGATGCTCCAGGTACCACCTTCAAGCGGCACATGCAGATAGCCAAGGGCGTACTCAACGAGGATGATTATCTCTTGCAGGAAATCCTCTTCAATCCATACACCTCTGGGCAGGTATCCCAGATACGTGAGGAGTTGGCGGAGTTGATAGACATCATCGACCACAAGGATGCCCATCGCATGAAACTCTTCCTCGCCAAGATTCGCAATCATGTGAAGGAGGACATCGAAATCAATAAGTAGCGAAGATACAGCAGCGATTTGACGGGATATGGTGTAGCAAGAAGCATCATATCCCTTTCTTTTGCTCCGTTATTCATAAGAAATTCCCCTTAAACCGAAAATAATCCATTGGAAAAGCACGTAATTCAGAAATAATCTGTATTTTTGCAGTTGTAATAATTAAAATGTATCGATTATGGATGTAGCATTAAGTACAACCAACAATTATTGGAATCTCTTGAAGTTCTTAAGTGATGACATCAAGCTTGCTCTTATAGCTAAGCTTAGCAATTCTATTGTTGCTAAACCGAAAGTGAAAATGGTCTCGGCATCAGATTTTTATGGGGTATGGAAAGATTCAGATTTTGATATGAACTCTGACGAGTTGGCGAAAGAAATCAAAGCTAGCCGAACTTTTAGAGATGATATAGAAGCGTTTTGACGATGGGTAAGAAATATTTGTTGGATACCAATATTTGTGTTCATTTACTGCGTGGTAAATATCATGTAGATGCCTCTATGGACAAAGTTGGCTTTGAAAATTGCTATATTTCAGAGATAACAGTAGCGGAACTTAAATATGGCTCGGAATTAGGAAGGCAAAAGGGGTATCATAAGAGGGATAAAGCATTGGATGCTTTTTTGTCCAAGATAAATGTTCTTCCGATAATAGATATTTTGGATTTGTTCGCATCAGAAAAGGCGAGACTGAGGTTGGAAGGGACACCTGCCGGTGATAATTTTGATTTACTGATAGGTTGTACTTCCGTCCATTATAGAATGGTAATGGTTACGGAAAATCTTAAAGATTTCAAGAACATAAGAAATGTACAGTTGGAAAACTGGATAGAAAGATAATGATATTTGATTGGTCGTAATGTAGCAAGAAGCATTATATCCCTTTCTTTTGCTCCGTTATTCATAAGAAATTCCCCTTAAATCGAAAATAATCCATTGGAAAAGCACGTAATTCAGAAATTATTGTTATTTTTGCAATTGCATTCATCTTGCAGAAAGCCCAATGGGCTGAGCGGGTGGGTGTGACTTTTATGGAATAGAGCGTTTGCTTACGCTCATCTTCTCAATCGTAAACTTCGCAACTTTACTGTAGATAGAAGATGTGGCAATGAGTGAATGCTCACGGTAGGTGTATTATATCCTGCTGCGAATTGTTGTATATGTACTGTTGCTTTAAGCTATGGTATAATATATGGTATATTCGTTTGTGGAATCATTATATACCATAGCGTGGGCTTTCTGCATTGTCCTTCTCATCTACAGGACAATGCGAAGGCCTACGGTTGGAGATGGACGAGGCGAAGTCCTCGCTTTTTTCATATCGTAGGTCGAAAGGCATATTATAATCATCCGCACTTGGGACTTCAACGGATATAAGTTTAGGAAGAAAGGGAAGACTCAAGTGTATAAAGTTACATGGGACAAGGAGGTGAATGGAGTGCGACTGCACTCGCGTATTGTAGAAGGTGTATTGGGTACATCTCCAAGACCTGTGTTCTATGAAGAGTTAGACCTTTTGGGATTGGATAGGTTAGGTTGGCAATACCCTCATTGCCAAGAACCCCTTCTTTGGGCAATCAATAAGCAATATTATTATAAAGGTGAACTCGTCTTTGAGGCGAAAGGAGCCAACATCTATGATGCTGCTACTATCTTACTGCAACCTACAGGCAAAAACTTAGTGTTGGAACCAGTTGATGTTGTTACGATGTTGGTGCGCAACAAGGATATGATGTTCCTCTTGGAAAGTGAGGCGATAGAGTTCATACATGAAACGTATGAACAATATGCGCGTGCTCGTAAAACGATTCAAGCGGCTTCAGCCAATACCTTGGACTTTGAAGCCTTGGCTCAAAGGGCTGAGAAGAAAACCAAGAAGAAAATGGTAATCGTAAAGGAAGACTGTGATTCCTTTGACATCATGCCGTTGGAGGATGCCAACAATGCAGGAAAGCGTGTTTACCAAACAACTAAGATAGATAAGTTTATTGCTTCTTTCTCTGGAGGTAAGGATTCACAAGTAGTCTTGGATTTATGTACTCGTGCCATTCCGAGTACAGACTTTGAGGTGATTTATAGTGATACAGGCTATGAGTTGCCACCTTCTTTGGAACTATATGATAAAATCCAGAAGCAATACAGGGAGAAGTTTCCGGACTTGAAGTTCTCTTTGGCAAAGAATCACGATAGTGTGCTGAACTATTGGGATAAGATAGGTACGCCAAGTGATACTCATCGTTGGTGTTGCTCTGTGATGAAAACTGCCCCTTTTTACCGAATGTTGAAAAGCGGTGATGGTAAACAAGCAAAGATTCTAACATTTGATGGTGTGAGAGCGGAGGAAAGTACTAAACGCAGTGCGTATCAACGAAAAGGAAAAGGTAAGCATACGAATGTATATAATGCTCATCCTATCCTTTATTGGAATACAGTTGAAATATTCTTGTATCTTTTTAAGCAGCATTTGGATATAAATGTTGCTTATAGGTATGGTAAGGCACGAGTAGGTTGTTTGGTTTGTCCTTTTGCAACAACTTGGGATGATATGATTGTTAGCAGAAGGTTTGCCGATAGTGCAGCTCCTTTTATGCAAAAGTTGTCTTCTTGGTCTAAGTATGTAGGAATCCATGATACAGCTTCATACTTGCGTGATAGAAAATGGAAAATTAAGGCAATTGGTGGCGAAGACATAGTTAAGGCTAAGGTTCTCTTTAAAAAGCATGATACGGATTTGGTAGCAAAAATCGAAAATCCTAATAACTCTTTGCTTGATTGGATGTTTGCTTTAGGTGAATATTCTACAAGTAAGATAGATGGTAATAAAATACAAGGCTCCTTGAAATATAATAAGAGACTGTATGATTTTACAATACTGCAAATAGATAAAGGAGTCATTGAATTTAAAGTATGTGGCATTAGTGCCAATCCTCAATTTGGCTATTTGCTCAAGCGATTGGTTTATAAAAGTGCTTATTGCGTACATTGTGAAGTTTGTGAGGCTGATTGCCCAACAGGTGCTTTACAAGTAACACCTAAGGTTTGTATAGATAAAAATAAATGTATTCACTGTTTGAAGTGTTTCAATGCTCATGATAGAGGTTGTATAGCTGCTGATAGTGTAAGAATGATTACTGATATGGACAAAAAGTTAAATGCAAAGATTAAGGGTTATAAAACTTTTGGTCTTAGAAGTGAGTGGCTTTCTGAGTTTTCCAGTTTCCCTGATGATTTCTGGGGCAACAATAGTTTGGGTACGGCACAGGAAGATGGTTTCAAGGCTTGGTTGAAGGATGCAGAAATTACAGATGCGAAGAATTCTTTAACCACTTTGGGTAAATTGTTGATGCTCAACTATGCCGATTTCCAAGACGAAATATGGGAGATTATGACCGTAAACTTATCCTATAATTCTTTTATCGTCAATTGGTTTGCAAATAATGTAAAACCTAATCAATTGTTCGATAGTAAGACGTTGGAAAATAGCATTGTGGAGCAGTATCCTGACTCTTCTGCAAAAACAGTGGCAAATGCTGTTAGAGCATTGATGCAAACAATCAATATGTCTCCATTGGGAGAGCATTTGATGTGGGGAGAAAATGAAAACTCTAAATTTTTGAGAAGACAATATTGTACTTCAATATCATCTATAGGCATCGCTTATTTTTTGTATAAGTACGCAGAGGTCAAAGGTGTGCGTACATTGAGAGTTGCAGATTTATATGCCGATGACTCTACAAGTAGCCCTTTGGGAGTGTTAGGTATTTCGCAAACAGATTTCATAAAAACTTTGAAAGTTCTGAATTCTATGAATAATAGAGTTTTAGTTGCTGAGTTGAACATGGGATTGGATAGTATCACCTTGAGAAGTGATTTGACTGCCATGTCTGTTTTGGAACAAATGCTTGTTTGATATATTGCAATAGAAGAATATTTTTAATCTAACAAAACGATAATAACCGCCAATGGCTACAAAATATAATGACTTAGTAACATTGAGGTCTATGCGTCCTGCATACAACATCAAGAATGAAGGACCTGATGACTGGAAGACCTTTATTGCTAATGATCAATTCAATGATTTATTGAAGAAGACCATTAGTGCAGTTCGTAATAACGATGCCGATTCTCACAAGGCGATATGGGTCGCAGGAACGTATGGCTCAGGAAAGAGCCATGCAGGAGCAGTTTTGAAGCATCTTCTTTGTGATGAGGTAGCAGACATCAAAGATTATGTGAATGAAGAGTATGGAGAGGATAAGTATGCGCTTCTCCGTAACTCCATTTTGCAACTTCGTGAGCAGAAGAGATTGTTCCCGGTTAATCTTTATGGTCAGCAATCTATAGCTCATGAGGCAGACTTGTCTTTGCAAGTTCAGAAGGAGGTGATCCGAGCTTTGAAAGAGGCTGGTATAAAACTAACGGTACAAACGGATTTTGACAACTATATCCAGCATATAGAGAACGAGCCAGACTTGTGGACGATGCTCATTGATAACAATGAGATATTGAAGAGCGTTGCACCAGACTTGAACAAGTTGAAGTCAAGATTGATGAATGGTGATACGGAGGTGTTGAATCGTGTCATTCAAGCATTGAGAAACATGGGTATCAGTGTGCCTATAAAAAACTCCAATCTTAAAACTTGGTTGTTTGAGGTTCAGAATGAACTTCGTAGCCAAGGAGTGTATGATGGTTTGCTCATCATTTGGGATGAGTTTACCGACGTGATGCGCTCTGATTTGGGTGTGCCTCTCTTGAAAGTCTTACAGGAGATAGCCGAGGACATGATGAATCCTGAGAATGATTCTTATTTCTTGTTCTTGTCTCATCCTTCAGCCTTGAACTCTTTGAAGGAAGCTGAGCGAGAGCAGACACGAGGGCGTTATCATTATGTCATCTATAATATGGAGCCAGTGTCCGCCTTCCGTATTATGTCTAAGAAGTTTGTGGTCGTTGATAAAAACTTGTATAATCAACGTCAAGAGTTTTTCTGTAGTTTTCATGATGAACTATTGACAGCTTTTGCTTCTTCATCTACAGACCCACAACAGACAAAAAAGGATTTAGCTAATCTTTTCCCTGTGCATCCATCGACAGCAAACCTTGCAACCTATTTTGCTCGTGAGGCAGGTTCTTCAAGCCGAAGTGTCTTTGAGTTCTTGGCTTGTGATGGGGTAAGGGCTTTCTTTGACAGTGAAGATGCGTATTCGTATAAAGAAACAATAACCCCAAATTATCTTTGGGATTATGTACAAGAATATTTTGAGGGAGATACTGCTCGTTTTGGTGCAGTGACAGAAAGATTCAATTCTCATCATTTGGCTGTAGAGGCTCAAGGTGAGGATTACCTTGCTGTGTTCAAGGGTGTGCTCTTGCTGAACGCTCTCAATAATATTGCCAATAATGATAGTGTAACACCAAGCGAAGAAAATATTTATGACCTCTTTGAGGGAACACCTTTCTTTGGGGAAGTGGGTGATATTTTGGATTACTTCAATGAGAAGAGTATCGTTCAGCGTCAGCCTAATGGGAATTATTCTATTCTCTTCACAGCATTACCAACGGATGAGATTCAGAAGATAAAAGAAGAGTTGAAACTGACAACATATTTTTATACAGAGCAAGTTGTCAATTTTGGCGATACGGCAACTAGCTTCATGAACAAGAACTTGTCGCAAGTGGCTCGTCCTTTGGAGTTTAGATTCTTCTCCTTGTCAAGCAATGAATATACCTTGCTCAACAAGATAGAGGTCTTTGCCAAAAATGCAAGTACTTATTCTGTGCTATTGGCATTTATGGTGGGAAAAACCAAGCAAGAAATCTTTGAGTTGAAGGACATCATAGATAAGAATAAACAAGATGAGCGTTTCATGAATGTATGCTTTGTCTTGCTGGAAAGTCCAATGGGAGAGAAGGAGTTTGAACGTTTCATAGAGTATCAAGCGAATGCTACTTGTGCTCAAAAGCATGGTTTGGCTAACCAACAAAAGACGTATGCCAAGAATGCAAGTGAAATGATTGGAGCATGGCTTGGAGAAATTCGTGGTGGAAATGTGACCTTCTGTTTGAGAGATGATGAGTTGACTATCTCAGGAACAAGAATGGCATCTACCATTAATAACTCGATAGCACCTGCAATCTTTACGTCTGGTCCTGAAGCTTTGGAAATTATCCGTACACGTTCTTCCAATACATTCTGGAAGAAAGCATCTGTGAAAGCTACTGTAGATGCGGTTTTGTCTTTCCATACGAAAGATGAGATAGTGGCTAAATGTGGAGGACCTGCTAAGCATGTGGAGTATCTCTTGCAAGATAGTGTAGATGAAAACTTGGAGTGGAAGTCGGACATCAGTTCGGAACATCCTTTGAAGAAAGTTTGCGACTATATACAGAATGTCTTTAATCATACCAATAAGAACCAGTCCTTTAACTTGGGTGATAAACTTGTAGGTTTGACTTTGCCACCTTTTGGCTTGTTCCAATCCTATGCCCCTATGGCAATGGTAGCATTTGCCATGCGCAAATATGCAGGCAAGATATTCGATTTGAATGGCAAGCCAAGGACAGCTAATCATCTTGTGGATGATATCGTGGAAATGTTCAAGGCTTGGGAGAGTGAGAAAACGTCTGTAAAACTCAATTTTATGTTTGAGAGTAAGGAAGCAGGCTCTATCACAAAGAACTTAATAAAAACATTTAAACTTAACAAGCTGCCAAAGTATTCGGATGTTAGCAGCTTGACCGATGCGCGTTGGGCGATGACTCATGAGTATTCAGCAGGTGTTGGCTATCCTCTTTGGTCTTTGAAATATGTGTCAGAATGCTCAGACGAAAACAAGGAACTGATAGATGGAATCATCAAGGTCATTACCGACTCTGAGAGCGTGAAGAATCCTCCTTTGATGGCAAAGGTAGCAGAGGGCTTGAAGAACAACATCGACTTAGGCAATCTCTTGTTGGAGTCTGCCAACAACTTTGAAAAAGGCTTCAAGAATTATGTCATGGGATTGGAGTATATCAATCTCCAAGAACCAGAGTTTGCTGAGGCTAAGGCTTTCCTTGATGGGCATCTTGAAGGTACTATTGGTTTGTGGACGGAGCGAGGTGTGGAAGATACGTTGAAGAACTGGCGTTTGGCTCAACAACAAGAACGCTTGCGACAAGAGAACCAAAGACGTTTCGAAGAAGAACAAGAGAAATTCAAACGTGAGGCAACTCTGTCAGGAACAGGAAATTCTAATGATACTCCTACATGGATGAACAATGGTTCGCAAATGGGAGGTTCCGGAACTGCAACGATGGCAGCTTCTCCACAGCCTGAAAGTCAAGAACTGAAAGTAAAGCGAAGTGAAGTCGCACGCAAGGTGATGCCTTTGGCTTCGAACCAGATGCTGCGTGACTTGTTGCAAGACTTGTGTGAGAATGCGGATGAGCAAACCCTTAATATCATAATGAAGCATGTTTGATGAAAATAGATTCAAGACTGTAACTTCCTTGGAAGAGTTGGAAGCTCTTGTTGAGGAAGACAAGCATATAAACGGAATGGGAGCGGCTATGGCTAACCGCTACCCAATCCGTTTTGTGCTTTTTGACAACTTCCATGATAGCTTTGAGTTTGTCATGTTTATGTTGGAAGAGTGTGGGGTGGCTGTCCAAAGCGTGGATAAATGGATTGACAAGGAATATCCTGATTTGATGATTACTTATCAAGAATTGAGCGAACATATTTCTGATTATATCTACTCGCTTGGTGGAAAGGATAGTGTCATCACACCATTCTCAGAGCTGGCTCGTTTCTACGACAACCAGCGACATCATACGTTTGATGCTTTGGTAACGACCATTAAGTCTATTGAAGCATCGGCATTAGGTGTAGAACAATCCCAAAGAATCTATATCCCAATCATTGGATTGGAAGGTAAGATGGGAACTTTTGAGAATGATTCTCAAATCACTGTTTGGCACCTTCATGATGAAGATGCCGTGGGTGAGAATTATACGATGATTCTTGTCGATGATGACTCGTGCTATGGTGTGAAGAACATAGACTGCAAAGCAAATGTAGTGCATACGGTAGGAGAGTGGTTGGATATATGGAAAAAGCCGGAAGTGCATCAAAAGCGAACGATTGTATCTACTTCTAAGTCAATATTTGCAAATGCCAAGTTTGCTCAACCTGATAATGCCTTTACCTATGTAAGTCCAAGGAACGCTTACGAATTTCTGAAATTTGGGTTGCATTTGGATTTAGGTGATATACCTTATCATGAGGAGGAAGAGAATAATTGGCGATTATTAGCGGAACAAATCAATCTATCCGAAGACTTTGAGTTATGCTCTTTTGTTGCTCGATATTTTGATGTGAGCGAGATTTCATCATACAAGTCTTTCTTGAAGATATGGTTCTCTCATAGCAGTAACTTTGATAGATGGTTGCTGTGTTCTTGCTATGCCATGTTGAATCAAGGCGATGGTTTCTTGACCGCTTGCTTGGCTAAACTGAATAGTTTTTCCAATGCCGACTTGTTTACAGAGGTAGCTATGTATATGACTACCGTAAAAACGGAAATGGAAGAACGTCGCTATTGCCTTTGTGAGGCTTCTCTTAGAAATGTGAAACTTTCGGAGAATGTAGAAGTGGTCATTGGAAATCGTTTGGAAAATATAGCCAAGCAAAGTGGCTATCACGAAGCCATCAAGTATTTCTCTGGAATAACGAGCAAGGAGCAGGAATTGGCTATCGCTTGGTTGGGCAAGGGATATATCACCATGAATGAAGTGAAGGCGTTCTTCCCAGACTTGTATGATTATATGCAAGCCCAGCCGTTGCTTACTCCTCAATGCCCATGGGTCGCTTCTTATATCGACAACTATAAGAAAGCGAAGTTGGGCAATGTCTATGCCCAAGAAGTGGAAGATGTGATAGCCGCCTATAATGCGGATAGTATTGCCTTTGATACTTGGTATCAGTCTTTGAAGACGACGGCAACGCTGTTAGCAGGTCGTAAGGATATTGATGTGTATTATTGGATAGATGGTTTGGGTGTGGAATGGATTCCATATATTCAAGCCATCATCAACCAACATCAGCAAGATAATATCTATCTGAATGAAACTTTGGTGGCAAGGGCATTGTTGCCTACAACGACGGAAGTGAACAAGAAGGAACTGCAACGCCTTACTGAAGTTGATATTCAAAACATGAAGATAGGGAACTTGGATGCCTTGGCTCATCAGTCAACCAATCGTTATCCTGATATGATTATCTCAGAGATGAAAATAGTAAAGGAAGCGATAGAGAATATCATGAGTACTTACGCAGGTAAGAAAGTTGCCATCGTAAGTGATCATGGGCTTACCTATTTGTCGCAGTTGCAGGACGGCTTGAACTTGGCAGGTTTTGAGTCTGACCATCATGGCAGATTGGCGGTATGCAAAACTGGAAAGGTGACTACTGACAAGAATTATATCATAATGGATGATAGCAAAACCGTTTGTGCTTTGAATCATAAGTCGCTTTGCAATAAGGTGCCTCGCGACCAAGGGATACATGGTGGTTGTACTCCCGAAGAGGTGCTTGTACCTATCTTTATCATCTCCAATAGTCCAAACAATAGTCATTGGTGCGTAGTCATGCTTACGCCAGAGGTATCTGCTACAGACGCAAAGGTGAGATTGAAGATTAAGGGATTGGAGGTTTCTGATATACCTTATGTTGTTTATAGGGACAAGTCATACGCCTTGAACAAGGTGGGAGCGGATGAGTTTGTTTCTGTTCCTCTTGATGCTGATGAACATGAAACGGACTTTCGCGTATATGTTGGTGGAAAAGAGATTGGGCACTGCTCTATCCATTGGAAAATGGGCGCAACGGAGGAAGATTTATTTGATGACTTTTAATTATTGAAGTTTTATGAAAGAAGAATTACAGCAGAAGGTGAGACGATATTTCTCAGCCATGTCTATATACAAAGAACCAAAGGCAACGAACAGTATTTTCGCAGGTCGCAACTTGCCTTCGTTTGTCAAGGACTATCTCTTGAAACGCTATTTGAACATTAGCACTGGTGAGATAGATACTTTGGGACTTAATGCATTTTTGGATAAAGTGATTCCGGCCAATGGTGGAACCGTTAAGGATGATATATTGGCAGGTAAGGAGGTTACTTTGTTGGCTCGCTTCTCTATCTATATTGACTTGGTGAAAGGAGAGAAGCAGTTTGCTATCCCTGATTATGGTATCAAGCAACGTGAGGGAATTATACCCGACTATGTGTATGCCAAGCATCCAGGAGAATTGGTGGACGGCGAAAAATGGGGCATCGTGAAGCTCTGTTTGTTGCCTGATGATAACAACGATAAGAAAAACCATGTGAGGATGGTTGACTTTAAGCCGTTTAAGCCTTATAGTTCTGTAGATGTAGAATATTTGAGAGAGGCACGCCGTCACTTTACTAATGAGGAATGGTTTGACGTGTTGTTGTCTGCGATGGAGTATGACCCTGATGGTTTTACGTCAATGACTCAGAAAATGGAGTTCTTGACCCGTCTCTTGATATTCATAGAGCCAAGACTGAATGTGATAGAGCTTGCTCCTAAGGGAACGGGTAAATCGTATGTGTTCGGCAACTTGTCTAAGTATGGATGGTTGGTAAGTGGCGGTAAGGTTACTCGTGCCAAGTTGTTTTACGACAAACAGAAACAACAGAATGGCATCATTAAGAATCATGATTTTACGGTTTTTGATGAGATTCAGACGATTATCTTCCAAGAACCAGCTGAGATACAGGCAGCCTTGAAGTCATACTTGGAGAGTGGTAAGACAACGATAGATAATAATGAGTTTACATCGGAGTGTGGCTTGATGTTAATGGGGAATATCCCTTTGTCTGCCAGTCGTTTGCCAATATCACCTAACTATTTTGATTCTTTGCCAAGCAGCTTTAAGGAGTCAGCTTTGCTTGACCGTTTCCATAGTTTCATAAAAGGTTGGAAGTTGCCACGTGTCAACGATAGTATGATTTTCAATGGCTGGACTATCAATGTGGAGTATTTCTCGGAGATTATGCATACTATGCGCATTCAGAATTCGTATGGCTTGTTGTTTGATGAGTTGGTGGAGTTTGAGGCGAAATCTGATGTTCGTGATTCGAAGGCCATTAAGCGTATAGCTACAGCCTATATGAAGTTGTTCTTCCCTCATTGGCAAAAGGTTGAGGATGTAGATAAGGAAGTTTTCGATCTTTATTGTTTGCAACCTGCCGTTTATCGCCGTGGTATCATCAAGGAACAATGTCATCTGATAGATTCTGAGTTTAAGGCAAGAATGCCTGAGGTGAGAGTGAAGTAGAAAATAGTATTACTAATAAAATTACAAGCGTATGAGTACAAAAGCTAAATTTATCTTGACCTATGTGGGTGGTATCGTTACTGGTCTCGTCCTTATGTTTGTCTTCTTGTTTTTTGTGGGATTGTCACAGCAAGGGCAGGCAAATTCTATTGGCCGTGATGTCGTGCTGTTTGAGAAACCGCAACAAGTGATAAAGGCTAAAACTTTGAAAGTTATCCAAGTCTTGCCAGATGGCAGTGCTTTGGCTACAGTAGAGTACAACAGTGGTGATGTTATGGAAGATTCTAATTATGGTATGGTTGTCATGTTCCTGGCTAAACAATGTTCTTCTTATTTTGATGCCCAAAAGATTAGGGTACCATCAGATGAGTACTTGAGACAAGTTGGTAATTATACCTATGAGAGTAAGATGGGAATGAAAACGGTTCCTGTGGTGGAAATCATGAAGTGATTCCCTGTTATTTCTTATTACATGGAACGGCTGTATGCCTGCAGGTAATTGCAAATCGAAGACAATACAAAACAAAAAAGCCATTTTTTGTTGTTGAGTTGCAGCGTAATGTATGAAAATCATGAATTTTGAAAGAAAAAGTGAGCATGATTGAAATATTATTTGTAACTTTGCACTCGCAAACTATAAAGTGAAGGGTGGCGTGATGCTATTACAAATCAAAAAAATAGATTATGAGTGAACAGATTGAACAACAGAATAATGTGACGGAGCAAAACGCTACCGAGCAGGTGGCTGGTTTCCAAGTGGTCAACGAGGGATTTTCTACCAGGGAGGCTATCGAGGAGGCCAAGCGATGCTTGCATTGCAAGATTCCCCAGTGTCGCAAAGGCTGTCCTATCGAGAATGATATTCCTGACTTCGTGCATGAGCTGTCCATGGGTAACATGGGTGCTGCGATGTCTATTATCAACGCCAAGAGCAACTTGCCTGCCATCTGCGGACGAGTTTGCCCTCATGAGAAGCAGTGTCAGGGACATTGTGTGCTCGGAAAGAAAGGAAAGCCAGTGCAGATTGGCAAACTGGAGCAGTTTATAGCAGACTTCGATACCAAGATGAACCTCTCTCGTGAGAAGTTGCCGCAGAAGACTCGTGGTCGTGTGGCAGTCATCGGTTCCGGTCCTGCGGGCTTGACTGTGGCTGGTGATTTGGCTCGCCAAGGATTCAATGTGACCATCTTCGAGGGGCAGGCCGAGCCTGGTGGTGTCTTGATGTATGGTATTCCTGAGTACCGCTTGCCTAAGAGTGTGGTTCGTGACGAGGTTCAGAAGATAGAGGCTCTTGGCGTTCAGTTTATTACAAACTGTATGGTGGGAGAGAACAACGTCACTATCGACAGCCTTTTCCGTGCTGGTTACGACGCTATCTTCATGGGCACAGGTACCAGTGTGCCGCAGAACATGGATTCCACACCGGGCAGTAAGTTGCATGGTGTCAGTCAGAGTACCTATTTCCTCCATAATGTGAACGCTTATAATGAGGGAGCGTTGACGCGTGACATGGTGCCTCTTCATGACGGAGAGAAGGTGGGAGTCATAGGCGGTGGTAACGTGGCGATGGATGCTGCCCGTACAGCCATTCGCTTAGGGGCTGATGTCACCGTGCTTTATCGCAAGACGCAGGAAGAGATGCCTGCTATCCAAAGTGAATATGAGGAAGCTGTGAAGGAAGGTGTGAAGTTTGAGTGGAAAACCACAGTCGAGGCATTTTTGAAAGGAAAGAATGGACGTTTGGGCAGTTGTGTGCTCAATACTCCAGAAGGTGAACGGGTAGAGAAATTCGACAGAATCTATCTTGCCATTGGCTCCCGTCCTGCCAACCGTATCGTTTCTACTACTGCTGGTATCGAGGTGGATGAGAAAGGATACGTGAAAGTGGTGGAGCGTCCTTACGGTATGACGACACGTCGTGGCGTGTTTGCTGGAGGCGACGTGGTGCACCGCCCTCAGACCGTGGTCTTGGCGATGAAGGCTGCCAAGGAGGTGGCGCAAGGTATCGCACAATACGTTGACGCCATCAAGTTGCTGGAGGAAGCGAGGCGAATCGAGCAGAGCGGTACAACTGAAACGTTATAGACTTTTAAATCGAATTAATATCTCCCAAAACTTTGTCATAGTTTTTGGGAGATATTGTTTTTTTATTTACTTTTGTATAGTAAATAAAATGTAAGAAAATGAAGAAAATAATTGTCATACTTATGTTGGTATATATGTCTGTGTCGTCGGCTATGGCGCAAAAGACCTGCGTCATTGCCAATGCGGAAGACCATGTGCCTATTCGTGAGGCGCTTATCCATACCGACAACAACCATTGGGCAAGAACTGACTATCGGGGCTGTTGGACAATGAAATACCAGTTTGACAGTGCTACGGTTTCAAAGTCTGGATTTCTGAAAACAACCATCTATCTGAAGGAGTTGCCCGATACGCTCTTCATGATTCCAGAGAGTCATCAAATCGGTACCGTCGAGGTTTGGGGAAAGAACCAGGAACACATGAAAGAGATGAAAAATCAGTTTAGCGAGGCTGCCGCCGAAGCTGGTCGCAATGCTGCGCTGGGAAAAACGAGATTGGTAGGCTTCGACTTGGGCAATATCTTGGATGGTAAAGGGCGGCGTGATCGCAGACATCTGAAAAAAGCGCAGAAAATATTGGGTATGGATGAGACGAAAGATCCGATAGTTTCGGCATACGAGCAGGCTACAGGAAAGAAATATGTCTTGCAGCCGCCTCATGACGTTTCGGCGGAAGAAAAGGAAAACGCTCCTTCCGATGAGTCTGTAGAACAAGAAAGGACAGATGGAAAGGTGACAAAAAAGCGTAATGTTACAGTGGAAATAGATTCTACTGTCGGAATTACAAAATAAAGGCATATTTGTAGCCGAAAAATTGGTGGTATCAGAAAAAAGTCGTAACTTTGTGCCCAAAATAAAAGAAAAATAAAAAATGTTTGAGAATTTAAGTGATAGACTGGAACGCTCTTTCAAGATATTGAAGGGTGAAGGTAAGATAACAGAAATCAACGTGGCTGAGACCATGAAGGATGTGCGCCGTGCGCTCCTTGATGCCGATGTCAATTATAAGGTGGCTAAGGAATTTACCAACAATGTGAAGGAAAAGGCTCTCGGTATGAATGTGCTGACTGCAGTGAAGCCTGGACAATTGATGGTCAAGTTGGTACACGACGAGTTGGCGGAGTTGATGGGAGGTGAGGAAGCTCCTTTGAAACTTGAAGGCCATCCGGCCATCATTTTGATGAGCGGTTTGCAAGGTTCTGGTAAAACTACTTTCAGTGGAAAACTTGCCAACATGCTCAAGACAAAGAAGGGCAAGAAACCTTTGCTTGTGGCTTGTGACGTTTATCGTCCTGCTGCTATCCAACAGCTTCACGTGGTAGGTGAGCAGATTGGTGTGCCGGTATATAGTGAGCCCGAGAACAAGGATGTGTGTGTCATCGCCGACCATGCCATCCAGCAGGCTAAGACAAATGGTAATGATATCGTCATCGTCGATACCGCAGGTCGCCTCGCCATTGATGAGCAGATGATGAACGAGATAAGCAATCTCAAGAACCACTTGCGCCCAGACGAGACCTTGTTTGTTGTTGATTCCATGACCGGTCAGGACGCTGTCAATACAGCAAAAGAATTCAATGACCGTCTCGATTTCAATGGTGTCGTGCTGACCAAACTTGATGGCGATACCCGTGGTGGTGCTGCTCTCAGTATCCGTACTGTGGTAACTAAGCCGATCAAATTTATCGGTACAGGCGAGAAGATGGAGGCTATCGACGTGTTCCATCCGGCTCGTATGGCCGACCGCATCTTGGGTATGGGTGACGTGGTCTCTCTTGTGGAACGGGCACAGGAACAGTTCGACTTGGAAGAGGCAAAGAAGTTGGAGAAGAAGATTCGCAAGAATCAGTTCGACTTTAATGACTTCTACGCTCAGATACAGCAAATCAAGAAGATGGGTAACATCAAGGATTTGGCAGCCATGATACCAGGCGTTGGCAAGGCTTTACGTGATGTTGATATTCCCGAGGATGCCTTCAAGAGTGTCGAGGCTATTATCCAAAGTATGACTCCTAAGGAACGCTCTAATCCCGGAATCTTGAATACGAGCCGCCGTCAGCGTATCGCCAAGGGGTCTGGTACTAATATTCAGGAAGTAAACAAACTTATCAAGCAGTTTGACCAAACTCGCAAGATGATGCAGATGATGACTGGCAACAAGATGGCTTCCATGATGGCACGCATGAAGGGAATGCCTGGTATGCCTAAGATGCCAGGAATGTAAGCAAGGTAAAGAATTCTTGTCTTTAAAAGTAAGTAGAAAATGATGCAATTAATCGACGGAAAGGCGACGGCAACCGCCATAAAGGAACAGATAGCAGAGGAGGTGAGGCAAATTGTCGCCGCAGGCGGTAAACGACCTCATTTGGTGGCTGTGCTTGTCGGGCACGATGGGGGCAGTGAAACCTATGTGAAGAACAAGGTGTTGGCTTGTGAAAAGTGTGGTTTCAAATCTACACTCATCCGCTATGAGGAGGATGTGACAGAGGAGGAACTGCTTGCTTGCGTCGAAAAGTTGAACAAGGACGATGATGTCGATGGATTCATCGTACAGTTGCCTTTGCCAAAGCATATTGACGAGCAAAAGGTTACTATGGCCATCGACTATCGCAAGGATGTGGATGGCTTCCATCCTGTCAATGTGGGAAGAATGGCTATCGGGCTGCCTTGCTTCATCTCTGCGACTCCATTGGGCATCTTGACACTCTTGCAGCACTATAGGATAGAGACTAGTGGAAAGAAATGTGTGGTGCTGGGGCGTAGCAACATCGTCGGAAAGCCAATGGCTCAGTTGATGATGCAAAAGCAATATGGCGATGCGACGGTGACGGTCTGCCACTCTCATTCCAAATCGCTCAAGGAGGAGTGTCGTGAGGCGGACATTGTCATTGCTGCTATTGGAAACCCCGACTTTGTGACTGCCGATATGGTGAAACCTGGGGCGGTGGTCATAGATGTGGGGACGACTCGTGTTCCTGATGCGACCAAGAAGAGTGGCTTCCGTCTGAATGGTGACGTTAAGTTTGACGAGGTAGCAGAAAAGTGTTCTTTCATAACGCCTGTCCCGGGAGGAGTTGGACCGATGACCATTTGTTCCTTGATGAAGAATACGCTAGCCGCCAGCAAGAAAGAATATTACAAGTAAGTTTTTCTTACTAGAAATATAATGAAGTAAGCTTAACAAATACTTGATTTTTTATAACTCTCTAATTTGCTTGGGGCTGGGCGCAGTGATGCACTCAGCCTCGATTTTAATCTAAAAAGAATGGGTGTTCGTTTTGCTTACGTTAAAACTTATTCAAAACAAAATAAATAACTAATAACATCTATTATAAATGAAACAGAAGTACTTTTTGGTGGCAGCAACTTTGGTTGCGATGGCTCATGCTTGGGCGAGTGCTCCCTTGGAGCGGAAGAATACCGGCAAGGGGGTGGATGCTCCTGCTTATTCTATAGTGGGTAAGGATACTACTTGCCAGATATTCTTATATTCTCCCGAACCCAAACAAGGGTTGCATCTTGCTTATCTTACGGATGACGACCGATGGGTGGATGTCGGGCAGCTTTGTAGCTCAGACTTTGGGCCGTGGGGCGCAGAGAAAAAAATGTTCAACCCTAGTGTCGTGAAAGCTAAGGATGGTACTTGGCGTGCTCTGTGGGGAGTGAATAAAACTTCACCCCAGTTTGCTGTGGCTTATTCGGAAGACTTGGTGACATGGCGTCCGCAAGATTACCCTATCGTGGCTGAGAAAGATGTCCGTGAACCTGTAGCCTATCAGATGGAAGATGGGTCTTTTGATATTTATCTCAAGACTGCCAAAGGAAAACGTTATGTGAAAGCTTCCAATGATTTTCGTACTTTCAAGGAAGATTCACTTGAAGCGAATGCTGATGAAATACTTTGGGAGAAAGATGTTGTGACGATTGGCGGTAAGGCATATCAAGGCGATGAGTTTGAGGTGCCATTGGTACACCTTAATTATATTCGTGATTGGTTTGCCGCATTGGCGGAGGATAATCGTTTGAATAATCGTGCTCTGCCAAAGTCGTATAAGCAACTGATGGATTATGTGACGGAGGATCAAGAGTGTCTTGCTGCAAAGAACGGGCAGATTGATGCCTACATGAGCAAAGAGGGAACTGTTGAGGCTCAACTTCAGGTGAATGGTTCTAAGACAAAACGAATCTCTGACAGATTAATAGGTATTTTCTTTGAGGACATCAGTCGTGCCGCTGATGGTGGCTTGTATTCTGAAATGCTCCAAAATGGTGATTTTGAGTATCGTAAGGATGAAGGCAAGCGCCAGTGGAATGCCACGACTGCTTGGCAAGGTGTAGAGGTGCAAACGGAAAATGGAATCAGTAAGAATAATCCGCATTACGCTGTGGTCGGTGCTACACCTATTTATAATATGGGATGGGATGGCGTAGCCATTAAACGTGGCGCTGCAGTGGAAGGTAAGGATGGAAAACACCAAAATGCCTTTTATGATGTGAGTTTCTATGCTCGTAATATAGATGGAAAATCAAAGCAGCTGACCGTTGCGCTTGTGGATAAGGAAAATATGCCTATTGCCCAAGCCAAGGTGAAGGTGGCAGGCTCGGAATGGGCGGAGTATAAGACCCAGCTAGAGGTGACGGACAAGTATAAGGGGCAGTTGGTGGATGACCAACTTGTAGATGGGAAGGTAAATACTGGCAAGGCTATTCGTTTTGCGATTCTGCCAAAGGGGGATGGCAAGATGGCTATTGACTTGGTAAGTCTTAAACCTCGTGATACCTACAAAGGACATGGTTTGCGCAAGGATCTAGCTGAAACAATAGCTGCTTTGCAACCAAAGTTTGTGCGTTTCCCCGGTGGTTGTATGCTTCATGGGCAAGGCTTGGATAACATTTATCATTGGAAAGAGAGTGTTGGGCCGATGAAAGACCGTAAGCCTGCTTATAATATTTGGAATTATCATCAGACTCGTGGACTAGGTTTCTACGAGTATTTCCAATGGTGTGAGGATATGGGCGCAGAACCGCTGCCGGTGTTGGCGGCTGGTGTACCTTGCCAAAACTCTGTTGCTGACGCTCGTGGATTAGCGGGTCAACAAGGTGGTATTCCTATGGAGCAGATGCCGCAGTACATACAAGATGTGCTTGATTTGGTAGAGTGGGCGAATGGTGACCCGGCTACTTCCAAGTGGGCGAAGATGCGTGCCGATGCTGGCCATCCAGCTCCTTTCAATCTTAAGATGATAGGAATAGGTAATGAAGACTTGATTTCTACGACTTTTGAGGAGAGATACTTGATGATTTGCAAGGCTGTCAAGGAAAAATATCCCCATATCGAGGTCGTGGGAACGGTTGGCCCTTTCCATTGGCCTTCCTCCGACTATATCGAGGGATGGAAGATAGCCAAGAAGAACCGGGATGTCATAGATGCCGTCGATGAGCATTATTATGAGCAGCCGGGTTGGTTTGTCAATCATCAGGATTATTACGACGATTACGACCGTACCCAAGCTAAAGTTTATCTAGGAGAGTATGCTTCTCGTGGTAAGGATGCGCTCGATAACGCATTGGCAGAGGGCATTCACCTCTGTAATGTGGAACGAAATGGTGATGTTGTGGAGATGGCATCGTATGCTCCACTTCTCTCCAAGGATGGTTATAGTAATTGGAGTCCTGACATGATTTATTTTAATAATAATAATGTACGTGCGAGTGAAAGCTACAAGGTGCAAAAAATGTTCTCCGTGCATAGTGGGGCCATTTATGTGGATTCAGAACTCAATTTGCCTGAAAGTCTGAAACGTTATGTGGGGGTGAGTGTTGTCAAGGATTCCAAGACGGGAAAAACTTGGCTGAAGGTGGTCAATGCGTTACCTTGTACGTTAAAATTGAAGTTGTCGGGCGTGTCAAACCAAGAGATTGTTGTAGAACCTCGTCAGTACAATGTGTGGTCTTTGTGACCATAGTTAACTGGGCAAGATACCTTGAAGTAGGAATTGCTTGGGATAGGATAAAAGTCTATATGATTGACCTAAATGGGAAATTATATAGGCTTTTTTGCGTTTTTATGCTTTAAAGCATGAAAAATAGGCAAAAATATTTGGTGGTTAAAGTTTTTTTTTATTACTTTGCATCCGATTTCGGAAACATGCAGTGTGTGCATGGTAGAATTACTGAATTTAATTATATTATTTAATAAATTTTAGAGAGACATGAAAAAGTTAGTTTTATTGTTTGCTGCCGCTGCAATGGCAGTATCAGTTTCAGCTCAGACTGTTACTGAAAGCAAGACTTTCGACAACTTCTACATCGGCATTAATGGCGGTGTTCAGACTAAGGCTACTGGCGAGGCTTGGATGAAGAACCTCAACTCAAACGCTGGTCTTCGTATCGGTCGTTGGTTCACTCCAGTTTTCGGTTTGGCAGCAGAGAGCAACGTTTACTTCAACGATCACTGCTCGGAGTTTATGCCACAGTCTAAGACTGTAGTTCGCTATATGAACACTGGTTTGTTGGCAACAGTTAACTTGAGCAATTGGTTTGGCGGTTACAACGGTGAGCCACGTACATTCGAGGTTGTTCCTGTATATGGATTCGGTTGGGCGCATACATTCGGCAACAAGTGTGGCAGCAAAAATGCTTTGACTTCTAAGGCAGGTATTGACTTCACATTCAACTTGGGTTCTAAGAAGGCTTGGCAGATTTACGTAGAGCCATCTATGAACTGGGCTTTGAATGGTTATGGCTATGATGGTGTTGCTTACAACATCAATAAGTCTGCATTCCAGTTGAACGCAGGTATCGTTTACAAGTTTAAGAATTCTAACGGTACTCACAACTTCACTATTGCTAAGCTTCGTGACCAGGCAGAGATTGATGGCTTGAATGCACAGATCAATGATCTCCGCAACGACTTGAGCAACAAAGATGCTCAGCTTTCAGGCAAGGACAAGCAGATAAAGGATCTTCAGAACGCACTTGATGAGTGTAACAAGAAGCCTAAGTATGTTAAGCCAGCTACTGCAACAAACTTGCAGCCTACTGTATTGTTCCGTCAGGGTAAGTCTGTTGTTGACAACAGCCAGATGCCTAACATCGAGTTGATTGCACAATACATGAAGAATCACCCAGAGGCAAACATCGAGATTAAGGGTTACGCTTCTCCAGAGGGTTCTAAGGAAATCAACCAGAAGCTTTCTGAGAATCGTGCAGAGGCAGTTAAGAACATCTTGGTTAAGAAGTACAAGATTTCTGCTGATCGCTTGACTACAAAGGGTATGGGCGCTACTGATAAGCTCTTCAAGCAGGTAGAGTTCAACCGTGTTTCTACTTTCAACGATAACAATGCTGCCGAGTAATTGGAAATATCGCTTTTAAATAGAAAACTGTAGTTTTTTTAATTTACATATAAGAGGGCGTGTCATTATATTGTGGCACGCTCTCTTTCATTGTTTAAATTCAAAACATACGGTTTTGCTTATAAATCGTAAGCAAAACGCCTTTTTCTGTTGTAAAAATGGTGTTTTATTGAAAGTTTATGTGGAAATTGTTGGTTATTACATAAATTCTCATTACCTTTGCAGTCAAAAAGGAAAAATATAAAAACAATATGAAACATCCGTTAAGAAGTAGTGTCTGTACAGAAGGCAGAAGAATGGCAGGTGCCCGTGCACTTTGGGTAGCTGCAGGTATGAAACATGAGCAGTTTGGCAAACCAATTATTGCTATCGTGAATAGCTTTACTCAGTTTGTGCCAGGACATACTCATCTTCATGAGATTGGTCAGATTGTAAAGAAGGAAATCGAGGCGATGGGTTGTTACGCAGCCGAATTTAATACTATCGCAGTAGATGATGGTATCGCCATGGGACATGATGGTATGTTGTATTCCTTGCCAAGCCGTGACATCATCGCCGATTCTGTGGAATACATGGTCAATGCACATAAGGCGGATGCCATGATTTGTATATCCAACTGCGATAAGGTGACACCGGGAATGTTGATGGCTTCAATGCGCTTGAACATTCCTACAGTTTTCTGTTCGGGTGGTCCTATGGAGGCTGGCCGATGGAAGGGTGAGAATGCCGACTTGATTACCGCTATGATCAAGGGTGCCGACACCAGTGTCTCTGATGAGGAGATGAAGCAAATAGAGCAATGTGCTTGTCCTGGTTGCGGAAGTTGTTCTGGTATGTTTACCGCCAACTCCATGAACTCTTTGACGGAGGCTATCGGCTTGAGCTTGCCGGGCAATGGTACCATTCTTGCGACCCATAAGAATCGTATCCAACTCTTCAAGGATGCAGCTCGTCAGGTAGTCAAGAATGCTTACGCATATTATGAGGATGGCGATGAGAGTGTGTTGCCACGTAGTATCGCAACTCGCGAGGCTTTCCTTAACGCTATGACTCTTGACATCGCCATGGGAGGTAGTACCAATACGGTACTTCATCTCTTGGCCGTTGCCCAGGAGGCTGGTGCTGACTTCAAGATGGAAGACATCGATCAGCTCAGTCGCAAGGTGCCTTGTCTCTGCAAACTTTCTCCGAATACTCAGAAATATAGTGTGCAGGAATGCAACCGCGCTGGTGGTATCCTCGGCATTATGAACGAACTCGACAAGGGTGGACTTATCCACGGCGAATGCAAGCGTGTGGATGGCAAGACTCTCGGTGAGCAGATGCAGAAATATGATATTACGGGTGCTGGCGTCGATGCAGAGGCAGACCGCATCTATCATTCTGCCCCTGGACGTAAGTTCTCTACCCAGATGGGTAGTCAGGATGCGCAATGGGAGAGTCTCGACACCGACCGCAAGGAGGGGTGTATCCGTGACCTCGAACATGCTTACACCAAGGATGGCGGTCTTGCGGTTCTTTTTGGAAATATCGCGCAGAATGGCTGTGTGGTGAAGACTGCAGGTGTGGATCCTGTGCTTTGGCACTTTGAGGGACCGGCTGTATGCTTCGATTCTCAAGAGGATGCTTGTGAGGGAATCCTCGGTGGAAAGGTAAACTCTGGCGATTGCGTCGTAATTACGCACGAAGGTCCCAAGGGTGGACCTGGTATGCAGGAAATGCTTTATCCTACATCTTATATTAAGAGCCGTCACTTGGGCAAGGAGTGTGCCTTGATTACTGATGGTCGTTTCTCTGGTGGTACATCTGGTTTGAGTATCGGTCATATTTCTCCAGAGGCAGCCGCTGGTGGTAACATCGGTAAGATTAAGGATGGTGACATCATCGTGATTGATATTCCAAGTCGTTCTATCAACGTGAAGTTGAGCGATGAGGAATTAGCGGCTCGCCCGCAACAACCATTAAAGCGCAACCGTGTGGTTAGCAAGGCTTTGCGTGCTTACGCACAGAGTGTAAGTTCGGCAGATAAGGGTGGCGTGAGAATCATCGACTAATTTTAAGGAAATATGTTGGAGTTAAGAAGTTAAGTGGTTGAAGGAGTTAAGACAATTGTTTTGTGATAAAGTAATGGCTATTCTGATATAGAAAAGACCATTGTCGTAACTCCTTGACTTCCTTTAACTCCTTTACTCCCCAAACAGATAAATTAAATAGATAAATGGCAAAAGAAGTAATTTCAGGAGCGGAAGCATTGATGCGATCTTTGCAGTCTGAAGGTGTCAAGACTATCTTCGGCTATCCGGGAGGAAGCATCATGCCAGTGTTTGATGCACTGTATGGTTACACGAGAGGAGATAATAAGGTGTTTGACCACGTCTTAGTACGTCACGAGCAGGCTGCTGCTCATGCAGCGCAAGGCTATGCACGAGTCAGCGGCGATGTGGGCGTGACACTCGTGACCAGTGGCCCTGGAGCGACAAATACCTTGACGGGTATTGCTGATGCCATGATGGATTCTACTCCTATCGTGGTCATTGCAGGTCAGGTGGGAGTGCCTGCGTTGGGTACGGATGCTTTCCAAGAGGTTGACCTCGTGGGCGTTACCCAACCGATTTCTAAGTGGTCTTACCAGATTCGTCGCCCTGAGGATGTGGCGTGGGCTGTAAGCCGTGCTTTCTATATTGCTCGCAGTGGTCGCCCCGGTCCTGTGGTTCTTGACTTTACGAAAAATGCGCAGACTGCCACTTGTGAGTGGGAACTTGCGAAGTGTGATAAGGTGACTTCTTATAATCCGTATCCTAAGATTGACGAGAAGGCGGTGGAAGAAGCTGCTGAGTTGATAAATACCGCCAAGCGACCTTTCGCTCTTGTTGGTCATGGTGTAGAATTGGGTAATGCGCACAATGAATTGATTGAGTTCTTGGAGAAGGCTGACATCCCGGCAGGGCGCACCTTGCTCGGTCTTTCTGCGTTGCCAACCGATCATCCTTTGAACATGGGTATGTTGGGTATGCATGGTTCTTATGCGACCAATATGAAAACTCAGGAATGTGATGTCTTGATTGCAATCGGTATGCGATTCAGCGACCGTATCACAGGTGTTCCTTCCAAGTATGCTAAGCAGGCAAAGATTATCCATCTTGATATAGACAATGCGGAAATCGACAAGGTAATCAAGACTGATGTGGCTGTCGTTGGCGATTGTAAGCAGTCGCTTCCTGCTATTACTCGTTTGTTGAACAAGGCTGTTCATCGTGAGTGGCGTGATTCTTTCGAGGAGTATCGTAAGCAGGAGCAAGAGAAGGTGATTGAGAAAGATATTCATCCTACGGAGGGGCCTCTCTTGATGGGTGAGGTGACCAATGTGGTGACTGAGGCTACCCATAACGAGGCTGTGCTTGTGAATGATGTGGGGCAGAACCAGATGATTTCTAGTCGTTATTTCAAGTTTACCAAGAAATTGAGTATCGTGACTAGTGGTGGCTTTGGTACTATGGGATTTGGCCTTCCGGCAGCTGTCGGTGCAACTTTTGGTGCGCCAGACAGAACGGTATGCTGTTTCTTTGGTGATGGAGGTTTCCAAATGAATATTCAGGAGTTGGGCACAATCATGGAACAACAGGCTCCAGTGAAGATGATTCTCTTGAACAACAACTATTTGGGCAATGTCCGTCAGTGGCAAGACTTGATGTTTGGTGGACGGCGTTCCTTTACCCACATGATGAATCCTCATTATGCAGAGATAGCCAAGGCGTATGGCATACCTTACGATGTGGTCGTTGATCGCAAGGATTTGAAGGAGAAGGTGGAGAAGATGATAGCCACCAAGGGACCTTATCTCTTGGAATGCGCTATCAAGGAGGATGAGGACATCGTGCCAATGACCTTGCCAGGTAAGAGTGTGGAAGAGATGCAGTTGGAACTAAACTATTAAGGTTATGGAGAATAGCAACGAAAAGAAATTATATACATTACTTGTTTATTCGGAGAATATAGCTGGTATCTTGAATCAGATTACTGCTGTTTTTACAAGGCGACAGGTCAATATCGAGAGTTTGAATGTTTCTGCAAGCAGTATCAAGAATATTCACAAATATACCATTACGGTATGGAGTGACCCTGAGCAGATAGAGAAAATCAACAAGGCTATCGAGAAGAAGATAGATGTGGTGAAGAGTGATTACTACACGGATGATGAAATCTTCATTCATGAGGTCGCTCTCTTCAAGATTTCCACACCTATCTTGTTGGACAATCCAGAGGTGTCACGTACCATCCGTAAGCACGATGCTCGTATGATGGAGGTGAACCCTACCTATAGCACCGTGCTCTTGGCAGGATTGACCGAGGACATCGCAGATTTGTTCCATCAGTTGAATAGCTTCGATTGCCTCTTGCAATATACCCGCAGCGGACGTATCGCAGTGACACGTAGCTTCGACGAGCCAATTTCTGATTATCTCAAGCAGAATTCAGAGGAGTAAGATAGTCTCGTAGGACGAGCTACGACTGTGAGATATACATGGTCGTGGCTCGTGTTACTCTCTTAAATAGTGTCCTTCTATCCAATTGTTGGAAATGTGTTTAACCAAATATAGATTATCTTTTTGCTCAAAGAATATGCACCATGTAGTTTTGGATGAGGATTTTTTTTGAAGAAAACATATTCTGTATTTTATAGCTCTCCATACATCGACTTTAGTCTTGATTTACAACGCTTTCTGAATTCCTCAATAGATATGGAGCGTTTCCATTCTTCTTCAAAAGTTGCAACTTTTTGAAGTACTTTTTTATCTACATAGACAATCAGTGATTGGAGGGTTTTCGGATTTTGTATATTCAAAACACGTTCTACCAACTGATTTCTTAAATCGGTTTGCTGTGAGTAGCCTACTACTGGTTCTGAAACCATATTAGTTCTTTCTTCTGTTGGTTACGTATATCTATTTTCCTTCATATCATTTGATATATGTAAAAAGTTCCGCCCTGGTTCGCTGTTCTTACGGGAAGCGTGGCGGATTCTGTTGGTGCAAAAGTACGCTTTTTATCTGTAACTTCCAAATGTTTTGGGTACTTTTTGCGAAAATAGCGAAGAAAGTGGTTGGATAATTTGGCGAAACCAATCTTTTTCGTTACTTTTGTAGCGTCATTCCATGAAGGTTGGCAAAATTATTTGCTTATATGTTGAACTTCTAAAAAGAAAGGAGATTATTATGGCTTTAAAGATAAAAACTCGTGAAGAAGCAGTAGCTGTTTTTCGAGATATGGTTCAACGCAAGAAGGCGTGGGAAGCAGCAGCGCAAGAAGATTGGCAAACACAAGAAGGGATGGTTGCAGAGCCATCTCCTGCTATAGCTTATGCCAAAAGAAATCCACGGCAGTCAAGCAAGTTGTTGGATGACAACGAGGTTGTTCGAGGACAGATAAATAGCGTGTTAGAGGCAAATGCTGAATTTGATAGGACAGGAGTTGCCTATTCTTTGGAAGAGGTTATAGCAAGAAGCCATCAGAGACATCCATGGTTGAGATAAAGTTAACATCCAAAGCGGAGTTGAAGTATAATCAAATCTTGGATTATACATTGGATGAGTTTGGCAAGACAACAGAAAAACGATTCGAAGAGTGTTTCTTGGAAAAACTCAAACGGTTGTCTATATTCCCTTTATCTTCCCCTATAGAACCAAGGCTAAGAAAGTATAAAATCTTTCGCAGTTGTATATTGATGGAAGATTTTAAGTTCGTTTATAAGTATTCTCCTGAAAGAAATCTTATCGTGGTCTTGGACTTCTGGGATATGCGAATGAATCCATCAAGGTTGGTTCGAAGATTTTGGAAAGATATTTAGCCTTTCAGCATTTGGCTTGCTGAAAGGCTTTTTTGTGTCCAATAGCGAAGAAAGTGGTTGGATAATTTGGCGAATCCAAATCTTTTCGTTACTTTTGTAGCGTCATTCTTCGAATGGCTGGCAAGGAGATGCAGGCGATAATTCGGGGATTGGATAATCTTATGGAAATGACGTTTGCTAACGTTTGCTTCTGATAAACAGAAAACTTCCGAACTTCAAGTGATAAATCAGAGGGAGATGGCGGTGGATGTCTACTATAATGTGTATTTATATGCACGGCTCAAGTGCGCCCTTTCGTATAGGAAGGGTGTACCTTGTGCTACATACATATATGCTGCGTTGGCGTAGGCGTGTCCTCTTGCTTCTGTCTTGTGTTCTTGTTTTTCACGGGTCTCCTAATACCTCAGCATGCAAGGACATGACAAGGAGTAATGACCCCTACGCCACTTTCTTTTAAGATAGACTTGTGCCTACTTGAAGATGACAAAGTTATGATAAAAACGGTCGTAATTAAGAAAAATAGCCTGTTTGGAAAACTTTTATTGAAAAATGTTTGGTAGTTATAATTAAAATGCGTAATTTTGCAGCAACAGTTCCTGCCACGCCTCTTCTTGAAAGCGTACCACGGCAGGACTTCGTGTTTATATAGGAATTATACTAAACAAGCTATAAGTTTTGAAGACCAACTTTCTATGTTGAGAGAACGTGGTCTAATTATTGAAGATGATGCGAAGGTCTTGCAGCACTTCATTCTATTAGCTATTTTCGATTGGCAAGTTATTTGAAACCAATGGAATATGACTCTCTTTTGCATCTTTTTCGTGATAATAGTCATTTTGAGGATGCTATTAAAATATATGAGTTTGATAAGCGATTGCGTGGCATCATTTTTATGGCTATCCAAGACATAGAGGTTGCCTTACGCACACGAATAATTCATCATTTTTCTATGGGTTATGGTCCGTTTTGGTTCATGGATAGCCAATTGTTTGGTCAACAACAGATTCATGGAGTTTGTCTGGATAATGTAGCCAAAGAAGTACGACGCTCAAGGGAAGAATTTATTACGGAATATTATGCTAACTATTCTAGTCCAGAGTTTCCTCCTGCATGGAAGACGATGGAAGTTGTGTCTTTTGGCACTTTGTCAAAACTCTTTTGTAATTTCAGGGATGTAGAAAAGAAAAAGATAGTGGCGAAGGAATTCTTATTGCCTCAATATCTTTACTTAGAAAACTGGATTAAATGTTTAGCCGTATTACGTAACGCTTGTGCTCATCATGCAAGAGTATGGAACCGAAGATTTCCTATGATTCCGGTCGTTCCAAGAAGGCTGCCTGGACTATGGCTGCATGTTGGAGTGTTTAGACCACAAAAGATATATGGACATTTATGTTGTATGGCATACTTGGAACAAAGTATAAATCCTAATTGTCAATTCAAGCAGCAACTGTTGGGATTATTGGAAAATGCTGATAGGGGTATGTTGCAATCAATGGGATTTCTACAAGAATGGAAAGATGAACCATTGTGGAAGTAAGTTATTATTAGATAAAAAGCCGATAAAAACTCGAAGACCTCCCCGGTTGCGCTGGTCTTCGGGAAGCGTGGGAGGTCATATCGTTGCAAACGATACGGCTTTTCATTGTAACTTCCAAATATTTTGGGTACTATTTTGCCAAAATAGTGAAGAAAGTACTTGGATAATTTGGCGAAACCAAATCTTTTCGTTACTTTTGTAGCGTCATTCCATGAATGGCTGGCAAAAATAATAGGTTTAACTATTAAAGAAAGGAAAGACTATGCAAGCAACAATTAATGTGTCGTTGGATGTTCCTCAGACTTATCGTTTGGAAACATTGAGGCAAGAACTGACAGATTATGCTAAAATGTTGGTGGCAAAGGCAAAAGTAAAACCGCAAGCTAAGGTTAGAAAGCATTATGCACATGATGCAATTTGTGGAATTATGAAGACGAAGGAGTCTGATGAAGCCATGCTTGAAAGATACTTGAAAACTAAATATGATTTGTAGTTATGAAAGTATTTCTCGACACTAATATTTTTATGGATATACCAAGTGCCGAAAGCAATTTAAGTGGGTACGAGATATATTTGATGC
Organism: Waltera intestinalis; assembly: GCA_963628185.1. Classification (GTDB taxonomy): domain Bacteria; phylum Bacteroidota; class Bacteroidia; order Bacteroidales; family Bacteroidaceae; genus Prevotella. The sequence goes on from CAVGEN010000024.1 coordinate 51,785, forward strand.
TATAGAAGATGGCAAGTTGAACGCTGTGTCCTCTGTTGGAAGTATGTATACAAATGCGTATCTTGTATCTTTATACTTAAAGGAGAACGACATTCATCGACCTGAACAAACGGAGAAATTAAGGCTTATTCTTAATGCTTTCAGAACGATAGCTCCAACAGTGGATTGTTCTGATGATACCGTAGAGGAAGCTATTAATGACGAGCAATTCACAGATATAGAGGATAGTTTCCAATATCATTGTGCTTTGCAGCATAAATGTGATGTTTTGCTTACCATCAATATCAAGGATTATAAGAATGTCTTGGATTCTGAGTTGGAAGTAATGACTCCGCAAGATTTTGTAGAAAAATATCTCGAATAAATATTTTGCCTTTCAGTATTTAGCTTGCTGAAAGGCTTTTTTACGTCCAATCATGAAGAAAGTGGTTGGATAATTTGGCGAATCCAAATCTTTTCGTTACTTTTGTAGCGTCATTCTTCGAATGGCTGGCAAGGAGATGCTGGTGATAATTCGGGGATTGGCTATTCTTATGGAAATGACGTTTGCTAACGTTTGCTTCTGATGCGCTGAAACTTAGGAACTTTCAAATAACATTCAGAGGAAGATGGCGGTGGACGTCTACTATACGTGTGTTTATATGCACGGCACAAGTACGCCCTTTCGTATAGGAAGGGTGTATCTTATGCTATATACATATATTCTACGTTGGCGTAGGCGTGTCCTCTTGCTTCTTGCCGTTCTTGATGTTATAGGTATCCTAAGACCTCGGCGCACAGGGACAATAAAGAAGTAATGACCCCTACGCCACTTTCTTTTAAGATAGACTTGTGCCTACTTGGAATATAGAGTTCTTCATAGAATTATCGTTACTTAGTTGGCACAAATACTAACATAACAATCAAAACAATATTTATCTGCTTTTAGGGGTAAGCAAGGATTTGGACGCTATCGTGGTCGTTTGAGTGTGCTTCTTGCGAAGATGCTTCTTTCGGGTTTGATAGGGTTCATAAAACCATCCGCTTATGAACAAAAACGAACTCGCAAAGAAGATAAATGAATTGGAGGGTCTTACGAACGAGGAGAAGTCGGAGTTGTTGAAGCTTCTTCGTTCGCAAAAGAAGTATGGTCTCGTTTGGGAGGATAAGCCAGAGGATGCCGAGCTAAGAATGCGTGATGAGCAACCTGTGCTTGTTGAGGTTCCCGAGCGTGCCATTGTAAGCGATGATGCTGAGGCTCCCAACCATATTCTTATCGAGGGAGATAACCTTGAAGCACTTACGGCTCTTAGCTATACCCACAGTGGGAAGATTGATGTCATTTACATCGATCCTCCTTATAATACTGGTAATAAGGATTTTGTCTATAACGATTCGTTTGTTGATAGAGAGGATGGCTACCGTCATTCCAAGTGGTTGTCGTTTATGAATAAGCGTTTGAAGATAGCAAAGAACTTGCTCTCAGAAAAAGGTGTGATATTTATTTCTATTGATGATAATGAGCAAGCACCATTGAAAATGCTTTGCGATGAAATATTTGGCGAAGACAACTTCTTTACCAATTTGTTGTGGCAATCAACTCCAGGCTCTAATACTGGAAAGGCTATAAAAACAGTGACCGAGTATGTTTTGATGTATGCAAAACAGAAACCTCTTGTAGAAATCAATTCCAAACCAATAGAAGATACCAAGAAATATAAATTCCAAGACGAACATCTTGCCCATCGTGGTCCTTATGTTACCAATAAGTTAGACCGAAGAATGACAGGAAGTCATTATTCGGAAGCCTTGAATTATCCGATAAAAATGCCTGATGGAACTATGCTTTATCCTGGTTGCTCCACCGAAAAGCAAGAACATTGGAATTGGCGTTGGTCTAAGCAAAAAGTAGAGTGGGGTATAGCGAATGATTTTATTCTGTTTAACCAAAAGAACGGAAAGTGGGCTATATATTTCAAGCAATATTTGAAAGTGGATAACAATGACACTCCTATAGAGCGAGCTTTGCCATATCAAAACTTGATATTGGAAGACGCTATGAATGCGGCAAGAGGCACGAGGGAGGTAATGGATATTTTTTCGGAAAAGAAGTTTGATTATCCCAAACCTTTAAACTTACTAATTTTTGTGTTGCAGATGGTGTCTAATCAACATTCAACCATCCTCGACTTCTTTGCTGGCTCTGGCACAACCCTTCATGCCACGATGCAATTGAATTCCGAGGATGGCGGTCATCGCCAATGTATCTTGGTAACTAATAATGAGAATGGTATCTGTGAGAATGTAACTTATGAGCGTAATCGCCGAGTTATCCAAGGCTACACTACTCCGAAAGGAGAGGAAGTCCCAGACTTAACCCACAACAACCTCCGTTATTACAAAACGAAGTTTGTGCCACGAGACAAGACCACGAAGAATCTTCGAGACTTGATGATGCTCTCTACGGATATGCTTTGCATTCACAACGATACATATATCGAGAAATCTTTTGGTGGTAAGAACATCAACAAGAATCTCGCCCGATATTTCGAGAACGCGCAAGGCACGAAGCGGATGCTTGTCATTTACAATGAGAATGCCATCTCTGCCATTGTCCAACTGATGAAGCAAGTCTTGGAGTATGAGAAAGAACAATGGGATAGAGCCGATAACATAGAGGCAGAAGAGAATAATCAGAGCGGAAATAGACCAAGCAAACTGATGGTCTATGTCTTCTCGCCAAATGGCTACGCTTATGATGACGAGTTTGATGACGTAGCAGATGACATCGTTCTTTGTGCTGTTCCCGATGCCATACTCAATGCTTATCGACGAGTTTTGCCAAAGCGTAAGCCGCAATATTTGCAGGAGTATTTGGATTCCCTCAATTCTACAGAACTTGATGGGACGGGGGCTGAGACTTCGGAACGAAGAGAGGCAGACTTGTTTGATTTCAACAACCGTGATGAGATAAGCATGGCTGCAAGTGAAATCCATGATACAAGAGGCGGAATGATGAATCATAACCAAGAGGAAGGAGGCGAAGCATGAAACAGATACAATACCAACAACGAGCCGTCAAGGAACTCGTAGATAAAACCATCGACTTGCTTACCTATTCAGGCAAGCGTCATGTGCTTGTATTCAAGGCACCGACAGGTGCAGGAAAAACTGTGATGGCTTCCGAGATGCTTCTCCGACTCAATGCCGAGCTGAGAGACCGCACAGACGTACCTTATAAGGAAGTGGCTTACATCTGGATAGCACCCAACAAGCTCCATGAACAGAGCTACTTCAAGATGCGTTCGTTCTTTACGGAAGGTCAGGAGTTGCATCCTGTCATCTACGATGACCTCGACCATTCTGCCGAAGGCTATATCCATCCAGGTGAAATCCTCTTCGTCAACTGGGAGAGCATCAACAAGGACAATGCCGTGATGATACGAGACACCGAGCAGAGTGCATCACTCTACGACCTTACTCGCCGCACACAGGAAGAACAAAATATTCCGATAGTGGTCATCATCGACGAGGAACACATGTTTGCCAGCAAACTCGCCAACAAAACCGAGAAAGTGTTGAAGACCATCGACCCGAAGGTGGAGATTCGTATCTCTGCAACGCCAGAGACAAGACGGCATGAGGCATACGTGGAAGTGCCAAGAGAAGTGGTGGTGAGAGAAGGCATGATAAAGCAAGGTGTAGTATTGAATCCTGCCTTGGACTTCAAAGATCTGAATGGTTCGCTCAACCAGCATTTGGTGCGTCTTGCCTTGAAGAAACGAGAGGAGTTGGCTGAGGCTTATCGCAAGATAGGTGTCAACATCAATCCGCTCTTACTCATCCAGTTGCCTAACGACAAAGACAAGATGGACAAGGATGATGACAGTATCAAGGAAGAGGTGATGCAATACTTGGATGTGATAAAAGGCATCAATACCGACAATGGCAAACTTGCCGTGTGGCTCAGCAATGAGAAGACAAACTTGGAAGGCATCGAAAAGTCCGATAACCTGACCGAGGTGTTGCTTTTCAAGCAAGCCATCGCCTTGGGGTGGGACTGCCCTCGTGCAGCCGTGCTCCTCATCTTCCGCAATATAGAGAGTTTTACGTTTACGGCGCAGACCGTGGGTCGCATCCTTCGTATGCCAGAACAGCATTTTTATGAGGATGACCGTCTGAACTGGGGCTATGTATATACCAACCTGAGCAAGGACATCATCCAGATAGTGCAAGACGACATGGACTATATGTCAAACCTCCATGCCGTGCGTCGTGAGAATCTTTGCAATGTGACGCTTCGCTCAGAGTATTGCGAGCGTCCTGCCATTGCCCGAAAGCGACTGGGATCAGACTTCAAGCGAGTGCTTGCCAAGGTCTTTGAGGATGTACTCTTGGTGAAGAATCGCCAGTTGTCCTTGTTTACGATAGACGACTTGGAGGGAAATGTAGATGATGGTATTGGCTCGAATGGTGACGATGAAGCCGTGGAGAGTGCTTGTGCCAAAAACCGAAAGGCAGTGGAGGACAAGTTGACCTTCAAGGTGCAGAGCATTGGTGTGGAGTTGGTAGAGGATGTGAATATCACGGGCGAGGTTGGCGAGACCCATGTTGATAAGAAAGCAAGGTATGTGAGAACGATGCAAGAGTTGAACGCATCGTTCAATGCTTTCTGTGCGCAACGCATCGGCTCGAAGTTTGAGAAGGTAAGTATCACCACGTTGAGCTTTGCCTTGAAAGAGTTGATGGAAGAACTCTTCGAACTTTTCGAGACGGATGCAGTGAAGGTGATTCTATATTATGGTAACAAACCAGTGTTCGAGGATTTGGTGGATAGGGCATTGAACCGCTATCAGAAGATACTTGATGAGCGACAGAAAAAGCAAAACGAAAAGTACTTCAAGTCGTATGACTGGGAAGTGCCTGTGGAGCGACTTTACAAGGAGGAGAGCCATCGCATCAAGGAAGAGGTGCGAGACCACGCTCTCATGCCTTTTGTGGAATTAAAGGGAGCATCGAAACCTGAGGAACGCTTCGAGGACTTCTTGGAAAACAACAAGGAATACATCGACTGGTGGTATAAGAACGGAGACGCTGGTAGGCAGCATTATGCCGTCAGCTATGAGAACAAGGCAGGTATAAGGTCTCTCTTTTATGTCGATTTTGTGGTTAGAATGAAGAATGGGCAAGTCTTCCTCTTCGACACCAAGAGCGCAGGCAGCGACATAGATGCCGTGGAGAAGCATAATGCCCTCATCGACTATATGGCGAGCGAGGAAAACAAGGACAAGCATCTGAAGGGTGGTATCATCATCCAACAAGGCAATAACTGGAAGTACTGTCCGCTGAAGATAGAGAACACGACCGACATCATGGAATGGGATAGTTTCTATCCTAATATATATAATAAGGTGTAATTTATGGCAAAAGGACTTGATAGCAAATTCTTGCATTATGGCATTCGTATGGAAGACTTGTCGCTGATACGGACGCTCTGCGTCAACAATATCTACGAGCAGTTGCCTAAGCAGGCGATGAACGAGGACTATGTGCAGATACGCCATTTCACTATCATTGACGAGGCTGATTGGCTTCCAAGGATATTTTCTCTATCTTTTCTTTGGCATTCTCAATAAAAAGTTGTAGATTTGCAAAGAATTTCAAAAAATATGACTTTTTATCGTACAAGATATGGGATTATTAAGTAAAGTAGGAAGATATGAGTTCCTTTCGGAACCTTTTCATTGTGATTTCTCCAACCACTTGTTTATGGGGCATTTGGGAAATCATTTGTTGAACGCAGCAGATTTTCATAGCAATGACCGTGGTTATGGCATGAACTATCTGATGCCTCGCCATCGAACCTGGGTGCTCAGCCGTCTCGCTATTGAGATGACGGAGATGCCGAAGTCGTATGGCAAGTTCTTTGTCGAGACATGGGTGGAGAGTGCGATGCGCTATTTCACGGCTCGTGATTTCAAGATTTGTGGTGCGGCTCCAGCTGATGGCGAGGAAGAGAAAGTCTATGGATATGGCAAGAGTGTTTGGGCGATGATAGATACCGAGACACGTCAGCCTGTCGATATATTCTCCATTAACAATGGATTGATTCGGGAATACATCGAGGTGGAGAAGCCTTGTCCGATAGCGGCAAGTTCTCGTGTGAAGATGGGAAATGAAGCCAAGCTGGTGCGTACCATCGACACCTATTATAATGATGTGGATGTCAATGGCCACATCAACTCTGTGAAGTACATCGAGCATATTCTAGACCTTTTCGATATAGAGTATTACAAGACGCATTTCTTGCAGAGATTTGAAATTGCATATGTGGCGGAGAGCCATCAAGGTGATAAACTCAACTTCTATATCGAACAGTCAGGTTTGGAAGAATACTGTATAAAGATAACAAAAGCCTGCAAAAATAGTGTAGAGGAAGTGGAAGTTGTAAGAAGTAAGGCTAAATTTATTAAAAAGTGAAAGAAAAATTTGGTAGTTTCATATTGATTTATTACCTTTGCACCCGAAATAAAAATAAACCCAAAGCCGCCTTCTTGGATAGGGGGTGGACGGATCAAACAGGCTCTCTTTGGATAAGAATAGGCTCGCATCCGTATGGACAAGTATAACCCGCGGCTCCACAATAGGCAAGCCGCACAATAACAATTAATTAAAATTATGGCAGAAATGAATTTCGGTGGCGTAATGGAAACAGTTGTCACCAGTCATGAATTTTCATTGGAGAAAGCACGTGAAGTATTGAAGAACGAAACTATCGCAGTTATCGGTTACGGTATCCAGGGTCCTGGTCAGGCTTGTAACTTGCGCGACAATGGTTTCAACGTCATCGTAGGACAGCGTGAGGGTAAGACTTACGAGAAGTGTCTGAAGGACGGTTGGGTACCTGGCAAGACCTTGTTCTCTATCGAGGAGGCTGCAGAGAAGGGTACTATCATCTGTATGTTGCTTTCTGATGCCGGTCAGATCGCATGCTGGCCAAAGATTAAGCCATACCTTACAGCAGGTAAGACTTTGTACTATTCACATGGTTTCGCTATCAACTGGAGCGACCGTACAGGCGTTGTTCCACCAGAGGATATTGATGTTATCATGGTTGCGCCTAAGGGTTCTGGTACTTCTCTCCGCACAATGTTCTGTGAGGGTCGTGGCTTGAACTGCTCTTACGCTGTATATCAGGATGCTTCTGGCAAGGCAGAAGAGAAGACTATCGCATTCGGTATCGGTATCGGTGCTGGTTACTTGTTCAAGACTACATTCCAGCGTGAGGCTACATCTGATTTGACAGGTGAGCGCGGTTCTTTGATGGGTGCTATCGAAGGTTTGCTGGAGGCTCAGTACGATGTGCTCCGTGAGAACGGTCACTCTCCATCTGAGGCATTTAATGAGACTGTAGAGGAATTGACACAGAGCCTTGGCCCTCTCTTCGGTGAGAAGGGTATGGACTGGATGTACGCTAACTGTTCTACAACAGCACAGCGTGGTGCTCTTGACTGGGCTCCTCGTTTCCGCGAGGCTATCAAGCCTGTTATGGAGTGGTTGTATTACTCGGTTAAGACGGGTAACGAGGCTCAGATTTCTATCGACAAGAACTCACAGCCTGACTACCGTGAGAAGTTGAACGCAGAGCTTGAGGCTATGCGCAACAAGGAAATGTGGCAGGCTGGTGTTACTGTACGTAAACTTCGTCCTGAGAATAACTAATTTTTTTCTCGTACATAATGTTGGAAAGGGAATGGTCCGCGAGGGGTCGTTCCCTTTTTCTGTTGTGTGGAACATAATAAGGGCGGACGCATCGTGTTGCGTCCGCCCTTATTATGTTCTGTTTTGTTTGTTTTATTTCAAGCCATCTGCATCCCCTGTGGTTTTCAGTCCATTGCTCTTTTCACGTGGTGTGATGTTCACGTTCTTTGCTGTGGTATTCTCAATGAGGTCGGTCTTGAAAGCCATTTTCTTGTCTGTGCAGGTGATGTTTTCGAAAGAGAAGTCTGTGAGTCGGTATTTGTCGCTCTTGCCTACGTCAAAGAAATTGTCGCAGTTCATCTGGATGTTCTTGATGGTGATGTTGTTGCATTGGCTCAAAGGCATGTCTTTTCTCTCGCCTGGCTTGAAGAACTGAGTCCATGGGCGTACCACCAGGAAGCTGCCAGTTGTGCCCTGTATGTTATCCACTGTCACATACTCATAGCGCTGGGGGGTGTCTGGACGCATTTTCAACCAAAGTACTCGCTGGGCGTTCCCCACCTTGATGTTGCGGAGCACAATATTACGGTCTTTCACGCTCTCGCTGCCCAGAGTGAGGCATCCGTGTACCCTGCCGTAGTTGCAGTTTTGGATGAGTACATTATAGACGGGACCGTTTTCCGGGGCTTGGTCAGCCCACGTGCCCTTTCCTCCCTTGATGGCGATGGCATCGTCGTTGACGCTCATGTGGCAGTCTTCCACCAAGATGTCATGGCAGACGTCGATGTCGATGGCATCACTGCTGGGCGCCTTCATGCCACTGGTGGGGGCGAAGATGGTGCAACCCAAGAAGCGGACATGGTCGCAGCGGTAGATGTGGTTAGTCCAGAAAGGACTGTTCTGGATATGGACGTCCTGTATGGTCACATTGCTGGAGTTGCTGATATAGACGAGGCGGGGACGCTGTGCGTCCTTGTTGGTGCACTGGCGGTTCCAAGTGCGGCGAATCCAGAACTCCTCCCAGTAGTGGTAGCCATTGCCGTCGATGGTGCCAGAACCTGCGATGGTGAAGCCGTCGCATTTGTCGGCATTGATGAAGGCGGAGAAATACTTGCAGGTTTCGCCCTCGATGCGAGTCTCCAGTACCGGGAAGTTGGCGATGCGGTCGCTGCCCTTCAACTTTCCACCTTCCTCTAGATACAGGTGGGTCTTGGGGCGGAAGAAGATGGCTCCGCTCTGATAAGTGCCTACAGGGATGACGATGACACCGCCGCCTTCCTGCGCCGCCTTGTCGATGACAGCCTGTATGGCCTTGGTCTGAATCAAAGAGCTGTCGTTCTTGACACCATAGTCGGTGATGACATACTTCTTGCCGAGGGTATCTACATTTACTTTCTGTGCGTTGCAGAACCAAGCGTCCATCTTGGTGCCGTCGGGCCAAAGCTCGGTCAGTGCCTTCTTGGCTTTCTTCTGTTTCTTGGCTGCGTCTGCGCCCGATGGCGAGAGAGCCATCAGGCAAGCCAAAATCCAAATATATTTCTTCATGTCTTTGTCTTAGTTTTTTACTTTTTTACCTTTAAAAGCTTGTAGTATTCTGAGGCACCTAGCAGGAGGCAGCCTGTGCCGTAGTCCTCGAAGTCGGGAACGGACGTGAAGGTGACGGGTTGTCCTGCTGATGGATCTTTGCCTGTGCCTTGGTTGTAACCGATGAAACCATCCTCGTGTACGGAAGCAGCGAGAGCTTTCCATGCCTTGTCCATGGCTGCTTGGTATTTTGTCTTGGACAGGATGCCTTGGCGTACTCCCCATGCCATGCCATAGAGAAATAAACCCGTACCGGTCATTTCGGGTCCGCCATAGTTGAATGGACAAACGAGGCTTACGTTCCAGTAGCCATCTTCACGTTGGCATTTCAGGATGGCTTGGCTCATCAATATGAAGTCTTTCTTCAAGTATTGGTAGTTTTTGTCGGTTTTAGGCAATGTCTCCATCACACGTACCAAGGCTGCATAGACCCAGCCGTTTCCACGGCTCCAGTAACAGTTGCTGCCATCTTTCTCCTTGTAAGGTGGCACATAGTCCTTGTCTCTCCACCATAATCCTTCTTTCTTGTTGAAAAGACCGCCTGCCAGGGTGTCGCGACTCCATTTGTAGGAGTTCATCGCATAGTCGAGATATTTGCGTTCACCGGTTATCTTGGCGTATTTGGCATATGCGGGCATAGCCATTTGGATAGCATCTATCCATGTCCAGTAAGAAACTTTGTTGGTACCCATCTGGTGGTCGAGGTTAGCCTTTACTTGGCTCAAATCTTTCTTTCCGCCAGTCTGTACATAGCGGTCCATGTAGGTTTGCTGGCAGCACTGGTTGTCTGCGTCGGTATCGTTCACGCTTCCACGGGCCGTCCACTTGTGGTAGTCTGCCCATTGGTCTGTATAGTCGAGGTAGCGTTGCTGAGGGTCTATCTCGTAAAGAGCCATTAATCCCTCGTAATATACAGCGCGAGTCCAGAGGTTGCTGGTTCGCTTTTTCTTCACGTATGTGTCGATTGTTGGGTCGCTGTACTTTTGCATGAAGTAGTTGTTGGTGCGGTGTGCAACCTCTAGAACTTCTTTCTGTAAGGCGTTCTCGACCTTTGCTGCATTTTGGGCAGAGAGTGATGTCAAGCCCAAGAACATGCAGATTGAAGTTAAGATTAATTTCTTCATTTGTGTTGTTGTTTATGGATTATACATTCAGAATTATCTTTTATTTCACTTCCACGAGTTTCACGCTGCCGTTGAGTCCGCTTGGCACGAGAGTCCAGTTCTCGTAGGTGGTCTTCTTGTAGTTGATATCTACCACATTGATTTCCTTCATCTTGCGCCATTTCACGCCTTGGCGGTCTAGTTCGGCAATGCGGTTGGCAGGCAGGTTGGTTACCTCGATGCGAATGGTGTTCTTGCCTTTGACGAGTACGTCCTTGCAGTTGAGAATGTAAGGTACTGCCCAAGCGCAGCCGATGTATTTGCCGTTGATATAGACACGGGCACTTTCGCGAACATCGCCCAAGTCGATAGCCCATTGCTTCTTGGCATCGTCCTTAGTCAACTTGAAGGTGGTCTCGTAAACACCTGTTCCCATTGTAATCTTGGTCTTTTCGTCAAGATTCTCCCAGGTCTTCAAACCTTGCAACTGATAGGTCTTGCCCACTTGTGGTTGCTCCTCGGTAAAATAGAGAACCCACTTGTTGGCGGTGAGGTCGATGGCGCTTCCTTTTTCGACGGGTTGTTGGCAAGGAGCGGCATTGGCAATCTCCTTTCCTACATTCCATTCGTTTACAGGTTTGTTGGAGCAGATCAAGACGCGGCTCTCTCCGCTTGCCAGACTGATGATAAGACCATTCTCGTTGAATGTTGCCTTGTTGTATTCTCCAGTCATAGGGTTGTACCAAATGCCGTACTTCTCGCCCGTTGCCAACGGAAGGTTGCTTTGGATATCCTTATCGGTAAGATTGGCTATGAAGTAATGGTGTCCGACGGCATTGCTACGGCGAATCATCTTCAGCCCGATAGCCTTCTTGAGCATCTCTGGCCGGGCGGCCTGTGCCATAGCCTCGGTGTTGTCGCCTTTGATAATCTTTGCACCCTGTGCCTTAAGGTCTGAGATATGTTGGATGACATCACTTGGCATGATGTTGTCGCCAGGGATGATGATACCTTTGTAGCGAGTGCCTGCCGCAGTCTGAATCATACCGTCTTTAAAGGTACATGTGCGCAGGTATTTGTCGCTGATGTAGTCGCAGTCGAATCCTGCCTTGTCGATGTCGAGGATGACCTTGATGAACTCGGGGGCTTTCTTCGCCATACTATGGATGTCGAATTGCATGAGCCATTTCTTGGTGTCGTTTCTCCACATGTCTCTTACGGGCAGATAGACCAGGAAGTCATTGTCGGGCTGTCCCCACTGCAGGTAAGTCTGGCAGTTGGTGATGTACTTCATGAACTCGGGAGCATCGCGCCAAATACTGTTGGATGGACTCATATCCACGGAAGCGTAGAATTTCCATCCTGGCCATGGGTCGTTCTTCGGTGAATAGGCTGTGCCATGGAAGAACATGTGGTTCACGCCGGCGCAGAACATCAAGTCCATGTCTGGTTTCATTTGGCTTAATGAGGTGCGGAAGTGCTCGGTGAGCCAAGTGAAGGTTTCGCTCGATGTATATTTCTTGCCAGTGATATGGGCGGCAGATGGGGCGTACTTCAGCATGCTGAGGTCGCTGTAATTGGGGCGTGTCTTGCCCGGGTCTTTCCTTAAGCCATTGATGTTGAAGTCTGTGAGTCCGAAGCCCTCGATTTCAGGAATATCTACGGCACCGTAGCAGTCGATGAGATTGGCTGGTGACCCATGTGCCTGGTTGCGGGTGATGGCGCCACGTTCGTGTGCCCATTTTGTCCATTGCTCGGTGAAGTTATGGAGGAGCATGTCGCCCAAGGTCTCGCGGTAGTCGCTTACGACAATGGCGTCTCCATCCAGGAACTCTGGAAATTTGTCCTGTAACTTATAGCCGTGCATCTTCTCAAATTCAGTCAAGAGGGTAGGGGTCCAGTTGGCGCCATATACCTCGTAGCTGTCATTGAAGAAAGTGTGGGGGTAAGGTGTCTTCGAAGCCACGAAGGCACTGTCGATGTGCGCCAGATAGTGCGCCACGGCAGTGGAGTCAAAGTGGTCGATGACATATCCCTCGCCACCGGGAGCGGCACGCTTTACCTTTTGGCGGGTGCGGCTCTCGTACAAGGCGATGACACGCTTTTTCTTCTTGTCGCCTTCCGCGGGATAGGCTTTGATGACCTTCAGTTTGGCGAAAGCTTTTTCTTTCTGTGGAACATCAAACTCAATATCCATCAACTTTTGCTTCACATCTACGATGGTATCTACGAATACAGCCTTGCACGCAGCCTCGTTGATGGGTACCCAAGGTCCACCGAAAGGCCATCCCGTGCCCGTAGCCATGTCTGTTTCAATTCCCACCTCTTGGTTCTCTTTCTCTACGAATTTGAGCATATCCATCCATTTCGGGGATAGGTAAGGAATGTCGTTTTTCTCGTTGCCTTGCACTCCATAGAGGGGAGTAATCTCTACGGCGCCGATGCCAGCTTTGGCGTATTCGCCAAGGTTCCACTTGAGGTTTTCCTTATCGACGGCAGACCCCATCCACCACCATCTCACGCCTGGCTTAGCCTCTTGCGTAGGGGAGGGTAGAAACTGTGCTTGGCAGTTGGCTGATGACAGTAAAGCCAAGGCAAAGGACAAACCTATAAATCGAGTTCTATTTTGTTTGTACATCGTATAAAGGGTTTTTAAGTTATTTGCATTAATATAGCTGCAAAGATAATCAAATTATTTCACTTTTCAATTCCTATGGTTCGTAAATGTGTGAAATCATTCAAAAATAAAAGATGATTTGCCAAAAAGTCGGGAATACTATGATATAAATATAAATAATGTGTAACTAGGGAAAAAAGTTGGTGTCAAAAGTCATAGCCTAAATGTCAAAACAAAAAGGTGGCTTCTGATATAAATGATTACTTTTGCAACAAATTTACAGAAAGCCTTATTGTGTGAGAGCAAAAGGCAGATTGTAGAAACATATAATAAACTAAAAGCAAAATAATCATGAGTAGTATTTTGGAAGGTCGTCCTGCTTTGAAGAAGGAGGTCGATAAGATTGCGGAAGTTGCTGGGTATCTCTGGCAGAATGGTTGGGCTGAGCGCAACGGTGGAAATATCACGGTCAATATCACCGACTTGGTGGACGACGAAATCAAGGCATTGCCCGCTATCAGTGAAGTGAAGCAAATAGGTACTGCACTCCCTGCTTTGAAGGGTTGTTATTTCTTCTGCAAGGGTACTGGCAAGCGTATGCGTGACTTGGCTCGTTGGCCAATGGACAATGGTTCCATTATCCGTATCTTGGACGATTGCGCTAGCTATGTCATTATTGCCGACAATCCTGTGATGCCTACATCTGAGCTTCCTAGCCACTTGAGTGTCCATGCTCGTCTCATCGAGAAGGGAAGCAACTATAAGGCAACCGTTCACACCCATCCTATCGAACTTATTGCCATGAGCCATAACAAGGAATTCATGGGCAAGGATGTCTTGACTAATATTCTTTGGAGTATGATTCCTGAGACCAAGGCTTTCTGTCCGCTCGGCTTGGGTATCGTGCCTTACCAGTTGCCTGGCAGCTTGAAACTTGCTGAGGAAACCCTGAAGGAGTTGGAGGACTATGATGTTGTGATGTGGGAGAAGCATGGTGTCTTTGCCAAGGGATTGGACGTGCTGGATGCCTTCGACCAGATTGATGTGCTCTCCAAGAGTGCCAAGATTTACATCGACTCCAAGTGCATGGGCTTTGAGCCTGCTGGTATGGGCCAGGAGGAGATGGCGGAGATGACTAAGGTTTTCAATCTGCCAAGATAATAAGTGAGACATACATTTATAGATAAAAACTAGATCGGAGATAGGTAAGTATCAGCTTGATTTTTAAGGTTAGATTAGTTTTTAGGTAAACAGATAAGCCCCGAGCATAGAGAGATGTTTCGGGGCTGTTTTCTTTTTTTTTCTTGAAAAATCTGCCATCTGCCACCAAAATAGGCTTAAATGGCTGTATGCTAATGAGTTCTGCTGGTTGCAGATGAGTTATATTATACGCTATCTGCCACCTTTTTAGCCCTATCTGCCACCCTTTACACAATTTTTCTGCCGATATTGCGGTTTTGTGTAGCCTTTGCTATCTACCATGATTCCGCTTCATATCTACCCAACTATTGCCTCGTATCCAACTTGCTTTGTGAGTCAAAGTGACTTGCCCCAATATAGTTTCTCCGTTTGAAACTCCCAGTTTCAAGCCGTGAAACTCCCAGTTCCTCCCGATGCACTGATTGCGCGTCAGCATTTCGAGTGACTTCACGTTCCGTTCTTTGAATACATCAAATGCGAGGGAGTATTTTGTTGGTAAAAAACAGAATTCTAATCGGAAATCGTTCAAAAAGGTGACAGATAAGTCAAAAAGGTGGCAGATAGTGTATAATATAATTCATCTGCCACCGACAGAACTTGCTAATACTTAGTTATGTAAGTCTCGTTTGGTGGCAGATGGCAGATATTTAAGCAAAAACTTTTCACGTATGAGAAGGTGCTAAATTTTTGCTTTCCATTTTAGTCCATGTGGAAGAGTTCTTCCAGCGGGATGCTGACTGGCGAGTTGTCGGGGTTCACCTCCATGATGTCAGCCATCATGTCCCACCACTTTTGGGTGATAGGATCTACGTTGGTGGTGTCCTGGCTATTGGTGTCGCTATCGCACTTCTGTACGGCGAAGAGTAGGTTGGTGTCCTTGTCCCAGAAGATACTGTAGTCGCTCACCCCCTGGTCCTTAATCATTTGTTTCAACTCTGGCCAAATCGCAGCGTGGCGCTTGGCATACTCTTTCTCGCATCCCTTCTTGAGGTACATCTTGAATGCAAATCGTTTCATATTCAACAATGTTAAGTGTTAAATGTTAAGTGTTAAATGAATCAGTCGTGCGGCTTACACGAGTTGCGGCAAGAAGCTAGAGATAATCAAGACGATGATGCCTATCACTAGCGTCACGATAGTTTTCTGCGAGCAACCTTTCCATTCCTTCAGGATAATGCCCCATACGTTGGAGAATACCACGTTGAGTGCCATCAAGATACAGAAAGAGAGGGTCATGAGGGTAGGGGACTCGGTGAGGAAACCCTTGCCCAATGACAATCCGAAGAACTGACTGTACCACAAGGCTCCTGCCAAGGCGCAGAACACAAGGTTGTTGCCCCAAACTTCACCCTTCTTGTAGTCGCCCCATGTGTGGTTCTTACTGTTCTGGTAGAAACAGTAGATGGCATTGGTGACGAAACCTCCCAGGGTAACGAGGAAGGTGGCAGGCAATGTCTTGTACATGTCTGGCGTGAGTGAACCGAAGTTGATGTCGCTGCCGAAGGCGAGGCCGACGTTGAAACACCCGCTCATGAAGCCAGCCAACAAGGCGATGGCGAGACCTTTGGGGAAGTTGAAGTCCTTGACAGCTGCCTTCTTTTCTTCTTCGGAGAGTGAGGAGGCTTTCATGCTGCCGGCTACACCGATAATGGCGATGCCTAGAAGCGTTACCACCACGCCGAGGATGACACTGAAGGTGAGCGTTGACAAGGCATCCATCTCGGGGAAGAAAATGTTGAGCAACACTGGACCCATGATGGTTCCAAGGCCAGCACAGGTTCCGAGGGCGATACTCTGGCCGAGGGCCACGCCGAGATAACGCATGGAGAGACCAAATGTCAGTCCGCCTACACCCCATAGGACACCAAAGAGCATGGTCATGCCTACGTTGAATCCATGTCCGTCAAACAGCTCGAAGAATGAATGCCCGGTAGGTACGGCGAGCATGGCTCCTAATAGAGGCAATACAAGCCATGCGAACACACCCTGCACTATCCAGTAGGATTCCCAGCTCCAATTCTTGATCTTATTGATGGGAACATAGCAGCTGGATTGGCAAAATGCACCAACTGCTATGATTAAAAGTCCAATGATAATGTCCATAGTTCTTCACTTAGTTTCTCTTAGCGAGCACTTCAGCTTCGTACTTCTCGATATCAGCGATATACTCTTCGCCGACAGGGATGTTGTTCTTCAAGTTGAAGTAGTCATATACAGCGCCGAATGGCAATGTCTTCTCTTCCTCCAAGAGTGCCAAACGCTGGAAGAGCTTGCCCTCGTCCTCATATTTGCGCAATGTGTCGAGAGGCTCCAGGAAGGCCTGCAACAATGACTTCTGGGCTGCACGTACACCGATGATGTAAGCACCGATGCGGTTGATGGAACCGTCGAAGTAGTCGAGACCGATATGGGCACGGTCGAGAGCGTTGGCACGAACTAACTCTGAGAAGAGGTTGCGAGTGTTGTCGTCGTAGAGTGTTACGTGGTCTGAATCCCAGTGCATTGGGCGAGATACGTGGAGCATCAACTCTGGTACGAAGAGCAAGAGGGCAGAAACGGCGTCGGAAACATTCTCTGTTGGCTCATAGTGGCCTGTGTCGAGGGTGTACATCACGTTGTTCTTGGCGCAGTAGCCAGCGTAGAAGTCGTGGGAACCTACGGTGTAAGCCTCCAAGCCGATACCGAAGAGCTTGGCCTCCAAACAAGATTTCATGCCTGGCAACTCTTCCTTCAGAATCTCATCGAGAGAGTTCTTCAAAATCTCACGATAGCGTCCCTTCTCTACCGTCAAGTCCTTGCTTCCGTCATGTACCCAGATGTTCATGATACATGGGTCGTTCTGGAACTTACCCATGGCATCGGCGATGCGGCGGCAACGCTTTGTGTGCTCGATCCAGAACTCGCGGATGGCAGGGTCGGGGTTAGAGAGTGAGAGATTTCCACTCTTAGGGTGAGAGAACGAGGTGGAGTTGAAGTCGAGCTTCAAGTTCTGCTCCTTGGCCCACTGCATCCAACCTGTGAACTGGTCAACTGTAACCTCGTTGCGGTCGATCTGCTTGCCGTTGAACTCACCGTATATCTCATGGAGATTGAGGCGGAACGTACCAGCCAAGAGGCTCTGTACTTTCTCGATGTCCTGACGCAACTCTTCGATGTTGCGAGCCTTGCCAGGGTAGTTGCCTGTGCTTTGGATACCGCCTGACGCAGCCTCGCCACGCTCGAAGCCGACCACATCGTCTGCTTGCCAGCAGTGCAAAGAGATAGGAGTCTTCTCCAAAGTCTCGATGGCCTTGTCTGTATCCACACCCAGAGCTGCATAGCGCTCCTTAGCAATCTCATAGTTCTTTGTAATCAAATCTGCTTTCATAATTATGTTTTTAAGTTTTATATTGTTGTTTTACTTTTTATTTTTCTATCTTCAGAAATTTCTTGTATGCTTTGCTCCATGCCTCTTGGTCTTGTGGCTCGAACTTCTTAAGCTCTAGAGAGTTGGCGATAATCTGGCGCATCTCCCAGATGTCCTTCACTAGTCCGGATGCCTTGGCCTGAAGCATAATGTTGCCGATGGCGGTGCCTTCCTGAGGACCTGCCAAGACGGTTACGCCGCAACTGTTGGCTGTAAACTGGTTGAGGTAGGCATTGAGCGAACCACCGCCGATAATGTGGAGCACATTGATGTTGAAATCGGCAAACTCCTGGAGCCATGTGAATACCTGACGATAACGAAGGGCAAGGCTCTCGAAGATGCAACGGCAGAACTCGCCATGCGTCTGAGGAACATATTGCCCCGTCTTTTCGCAATACTCCTTGATGGCACTGACCATCGAGGCGGGGTTGGCGAAGCAAGCGTCGTCGGGATTGATGATGCTTTGGAAAGCAGGTTGCTTCATGGCGTCTGCTATCAATGCGCCATGATCCAGACAAGCCTGGTCGGTGTTGTTGGCGGCAGCCTCGTCCTTCCATTCCTTGCGGCAACGCTCGTAAATCCACATGCCGCAGATATTCTTGAGGAATCGGGTAGTGCCCTCGATGCCACCCTCGTTGGTGAAGTTGAGGTCGTAGCTGCGGTCGTTGATGATGGCGTGCTTGGTCTCGATACCCATCAGACTCCATGTGCCAGAGCTGAGGTAAGCGAATTTCTCGTTCTTGGCAGGAACGGCAGCAACGGCACTAGCCGTGTCATGGCCTGCTACCGCAATCACAGGGATAGCTTCCAAGCCAGTCATCTTCTGAACCTCCTCCGTCAAGGTGCCGATGATGGTGGCTGGTGTCGTCATCTCGCCAAACTGTGACCGTTTCAATCCCAAGCTCTCCACCAATTCCTCGTCGAGGTCCTTGGTGTTGGGATTGAGAATCTGTGAGGTGGAAGCTACGGTATATTCGCAGATGGCTTTTCCTGTCAGCATGTAACTCAATGCGTCCGGAATGAAGAGAATCTTCTCGGCATTCTCCAAAGCCACGTTGCCAGCCTTGCGCATGGCGTAGATTTGGAAGAGTGAGTTGAAGTTCATGAACTGGATTCCAGTCTTCTCATAGACTTTCTCCTTGCTTACCTTCTCGTCGAAGTATTTCTCCATCATGCCGAAGGTGTGTGGGTCGCGATAAGCCATCGGGTTGCGAAGGATGGCATTGTCCTTGCCTACATAGACGAAGTCGCATCCCCAAGTGTCGATGCCGATGCTCTGGATTTGAATATTACGCTGCTTGGCCAATTTCAAACCTTTGATGATCTCAAAATAAAGGGCGTAGATATCCCAATAGAAATGACCACCCGTCTCAATGAGGTTGTTGTCAAATCGAGTCAGCTCCTCCAAGTCGAACTTCCCGTCCGACAGACAGCCGATGATGGTTCTTCCGCTAGTCGCTCCGAGGTCAACGGCAAAGAAGTATTTCTTATGTTCCATTTTAATTAGGTCTTTAAGTTCTTAATTCGGTTGCAAAGTTAGCGGAAAAGGATGACAGGTGACAATACTTTTTGATTTTCATCCCTTAATATTTGGTTTAAGTTCTCTGCGCTTTATCTGCTCATGTTTCTGAAGTCGGATGGCTTCATGCCTGTTTGGTTCTTGAACTTGGCAGAGAAATAGTCGGGCGACTCGAAGTTCAGGCGGTAGGCTATTTCCTTGATGCTCTCGTCGGTGGTAGATAGTAGTTCCTTGGCTCTTTGCAACTTGAGTGTTTGCTGGTAAAGTGCAGGGGAAAAACCAGTGTGCTCCTTGAAGAGTTTGCGGAACGAGGAGTAGCTGATGCCTAGTTCTTGTGCCAGCTCTTGGATGGTCAGGTCGTCTTCCAAAGACTCTCGGATGCGATAGCGAGCCTTGCTGATTAAATCTACATGCTTGGAGTCTTTGCTTAGGATGATGTTGCGTTCCAGGGAATACATCTTGCCAATGAGATGGTTGACGATACCCGCCAATGTTTGTTGGGCATAGGCGGCCTCTTCCTGCGCCACATGGTAGGCTTCTTCGTAAAGATTGATAATTTCGTTGCTGAAGCCCACGTGGTAGATGGGCTTCTCTGTGGAGAGGAACTTGTGCTTGATGCGGTCGTCGATGTTCTTCCCCTTGAATCCTATCCAGTAGCTCTTCCAGCCCTTGGCTTTGGAAGGGTAGTAGGTGTGCCATTCGCCGGGGAACACCAAGTATATGTCGCCTGCCTTGATGGCCGTTTCCTTGCAATGCGCCGACTGGAATACGCCTTCTCCTTCGGATAGGTATAGAAGCTGATATTCGTCAAGAGTCCTTCCCTTGCGTTTGTCGAAGTAGTAGCCGTCGGCATGCCCCCGGGTAGGATAATCTTCCATAGGCTCTATGTTTTCGATGCCTACGGTGCTGATAGTCAATCCCCATTCGGCATCTCTTTCTGTCGCTAATAAATATTTACTAGTTTGCATATCGTTAGGTTCAGTAATTAAACAATTGTTTGCAAAGGTAACAAAAATTATAGATATATGCAAAAAGATGTAGGATGTTTTTTCTGTTACTCCTTATTAATTATAGGAAAAGAAAGAAAAATTAAGGTTTAAAAGGTGTTTTTTAGGGTTGTTGTCAAAAAAAAGAGGTAAATAATCAAATATTGTGGTGGCAAACGGTGTATGTGGGGTAATTTTGCAACCGAATAAACCTATTTATGAGTAGAAATAAACCTAAAAGTGTTACCTAATAATTGAATATTTTCTAAATATTCCAACACCTAGGTTGCTTGATGAAGTATATAATAAACCTTTTTTGAAATATGAGTAAACAAAACGAATTACTTAAAAAGTCTGTGCTGCCATTTGCATTGGTATGTTCGGCTTTGGTGCTTGCGCCGAATATGGGGGGGCAAGTTCGTGCCGAAGTGCTGAATGCGCAACAGACTAAAAGCGTCAAGGGAACGGTAGTCGATGAGACTGGCGAGCCGGTGATTGGTGCTACGGTATTAGTGGTAGGAGGAAGTGCTACGCAAGGAACGGTTACCGACATGGATGGTAACTTTGCCATCAGTGTGAAGCCGGGTGCGAAATTGAAGATTTCCTACATCGGACTGGCAGACCAGACTGTTGTTGCCAAGGACGGCATGAAGGTGACGCTGAAGAATGGCGATGCTGTATCCTTGAATGCTGTCGAGGTTGTGGCCTATGGTGTGCAGAAAAAAGTGACGGTGACGGGTGCCTTGTCCTCCATCAAAAGCGAGGACTTGCTGAGAACTCCTGTTTCATCTGTAAATGATGTGCTGGCTGGTCAGCTTTCGGGTGTGACCACTGTTCAGTATTCTGGTGAGCCAGGTTCCAACAGCACAAGTGTATTTGTGCGTGGTCAAGGTACATGGGTTGATTCTCAGCCATTGATTCAGGTGGATGGCGTGGAGCGCGAAATGTATGACATCGACCCCAATGAGATTGAGAGCATCACCGTGCTGAAGGATGCTTCGGCTACGGCTGTATTTGGTATTCGTGGTGCGAATGGAGTCGTGCTTATCACGACAAAGCGTGGACAGGAAGGCAAGGCTAAAATTTCAGTATCTACTTCCTTTTCTGCATTGACACCGACAAAAATGGTAGAGCAAGCATCTTCTTATGATTATGCTACGTTCCACAATCAAATGAGCGCCAACGACGGCAAGGGTGCTCGTTTTTCGGACGCTGTCGTTCAGAAGTTCAAGGATGGAAGCGACCCGATACGTTTCCCCAATACCAATTGGATAGATTATATCATGAAGGACGTGACCCTTCAGACCCAGCACAATGTGAATATCTCTGGTGGAAACAAGGATGTTCACTACTTTATCAGTGTCGGTATGTTCACACAGGGCGGTCTCTTCAACCAGTTTGACCAAGATTATGTGAACGATTACCGCTACAAGCGTTTCAACTACCGTTCCAACTTGGATATCAACCTGACCAAGACTACCACGTTGACAGCGAATCTCTCAGGTGTGATTGACGAGGCAAAGAAACCTTATACCGCCCAGGGAGCTTCAGGAATGATTAAAAACATCTATTATGCCACTCCTTTCTCAAGCCCTGGCATCATCGATGGGCGTTGGATTATCAATACTACCTCTACTTCCGATAATCTCGATGGCAATGTGCTTCCGTTCGTGGGTGGCTCTGCAATGGCTTATTATGGATCGGGTTTCATGAACACCAACCGTAATAAGATGAGCATCGACTTGCAGTTGAAGCAGAAACTCGATTTCATCACCAAGGGTCTCTCTTGGCACATCAAGGGTTCTTATAACAGTTCTTACAATGCAGACAAGCGCGGCTCGGCCTCGGTGGCCACATATACCCCAGTTTGGCAGAGCGTTGATGAAAACGGGCAGGATGTCTATGCTTATCGTAAGAATGGCGATACTACATCTCCTTCCTATGGTGAATACAAGGGTAAGTCGAGAAACTGGTATGCTGAGACAGCGTTCAACTATAACCGCTCTTTTGGCCAGCACACCGTGAGTGGCTTGTTGCTTTATAACCAGAGCAAGGAGTATTATCCATCCACCTATTCCGACATTCCACATGGATATGTAGGATTGGTGGGCCGTGTGACCTATGACTGGAAGAATCGCTATATGGCTGAATTCAACATCGGTTACAATGGCTCTGAGAATTTCTCGCCGGATAAGCGATTTGGTGTGTTCCCCGCAGGTTCTGTGGGATGGGTTGCCAGTGACGAGTCGTTCTTCAAGCCATTGAAGAAAGTGGTGTCGTTCTTGAAACTTCGTGCTTCCTGGGGTCTTGTTGGTAATGACAAGATTGGTGGTGATAGATTCATGTACACCCCAGACCCTTATTATGTCAATCAGAACGCTCTGTTCAACCGTAAAGGAATGGACGGTGGCGCTTATGGCTATAATTTCGGTGTGGAGAATGGTACGACGAAGATGGGTGCCATAGAGTCTTCCAAGCACAACAAGGACGTGACCTGGGAGAAGGCTTTCAAGCAGGATTATGGCGTTGACATCTATTTCTTGAATGATCGCTTGCGTGCTAACTTCGATTACTTCCGTGAGCATCGTACCGACATCCTCTGGCGTCCCGAAGTGGCACCTGGCATCATCGGATTCACTTTGCCTTATTCAAATATCGGCGAGGCGAAGTCTTGGGGATATGAGGTGAGTTTGAACTGGAATGATAAAATTGGCAAAAACTTCCGTTATTGGGCTAAGTTCAACCTCTCTTACAACCAAAATGAAATTCTGGAGCGTATGGAGGCTCCACAGCCTAACGACTATCAGTATGTGAAGGGACACCGCATAGGTTCGCGTAGTCAATATAAGTTCTGGAAGTTCTATTATGAAGGCTGCGAGGAAGACTACAAGAAAGAATTTGGTGTGGATAAGTTCCCTACCCAGTTGGTGGCTACTTTGAAGCCTGGAGATTGCGTGTTTGTTGACCTTGACAAAAATGGCTACATCGACGGTAATGATGCATCTCGCGAGTTGGGTTATACTGATGACCCAGAGTATGTTGCTGGTCTCTCGTTTGGCTTCCAGTGGAAGAACTTCTCTTTCAATGCTCAGTTGACTGGTGCTTGGAATGTCACCCGTATGTTGAGCGATGTGTTCCGCCAGCCATTCTACAGCTCCAACTCTACTTCCGAGGGCGGTTTGCTCCAGTATCATGTGGACAACACTTGGACGGAGGCCAACCCTTCCCAGAATTCAGAGTATCCACGAGCTACATGGGATAATGCTGCGCAGAACTATGCTACATCCACCTTGTATGAGAAAGATGCGAAGTATTTGCGTCTGAAGACTCTTCAGATTGCGTACGACTTCCATTTTCCATTTATGAAGGTGTTGGGATTGAATCAGTTGCAACTCTCCCTGAGTGGTTATAACTTATTGACGTTCTCTCCATACAAGTGGGGTGATCCTGAGACGCGTGCTTCCAATGCGCCCTCTTACCCTCTCCAGAGAACATATACAGCAAGTCTTAAGGTTGGATTCTAAAAGAAAGTTACAAAATGAAATTACAACATAAATTAATGACAGGAGTGGCAGGACTGGCGCTTGGTGCATCTTGCTTTTCTTCCTGCACGGACAAGGTGGCCTTAGGCAACTCTTTCTTGGAGAAGGCTTCCGGCTCATCTGTGACCATTGATACGGTGTTCGGCAAGGCTGTCTATACGGAGCAGTTCCTGAATTCCATATATGCGTTGCAATATTATGGTTTGCCCTATAATAATAATTGTGGAACTAGTGCTAGCCCTTGGACGGGAAAACTCGACCAGGTGACGGATTGCTGGTTGATGCACTGGGACAACAATACCATTTACAAGGCCTTCTATTCTGGAACGCTGGATGCCACGCAGACTCCTTTGATATCCTATACGGGTGATAACGTTTGGCAGGCAGTGCGCTCCGCATGGATTTTGATTGAAAATATAGACAAGGTGCCTGATTTGACGGAGACAAAGAAAGCTTCTTTTGTGGCACAGGCAAAATGTTTGATAGCTGCTCGCTATTTTGACTTGTTCTCTGTATATGGTGGGCTTCCTATCGTGGACCATAGCTTCTCTGGATCGGAGACTTCTTATGAGTTGCCTCGCAAGACCGTGGAGGAAACTGTGGACTTTATGGTTCGGATGCTTGATGAAGCCATCGATTCCGGACAGCTCCCTTGGATGTACAATGGCAATACGACGGAAACGGATGCGACCAATAACACGGGGCGTTGGACAGAAGCCGGTGCCTTGGCTTTGAAAGCCAAGATCTTGACTTATGCAGCCTCGCCGTTGTTTAATGCGGACCAGGGATACTATGGTGGACAGTCGGAGGCCGAGCAGAAGCATTATGTTTGGTATGGCAATTACGACCAGTCTCGTTGGCAGAAGGCTCTTGCTGCTTGCAAGGCGTTTTTCGACAAATTGGCGGCCAATCCAGGCACCTATGCCCTCGTCACTCCAGCATCCTTGGGATTGAGCAATAATTCGGATGGCTATCGACAGGCTTACCGTATGGGTTACGCTTCTCAAGGTAGCACGGAAATCCTCCATTCTACGCGTGTTTTAAATATTGATGCTTACAAGTCTGGTACTTATACTTGGCATCAATGGCATGACAGTCCTGCCCGCCAGAATTGCTTGCCAACCCAGGAATATGTAGAAATGTTCCCTTGGAGCGACGGAAAGCCATTTAATTGGGACGATGACATGAAGGCTGGTAGATTGCAAGGCTCCAATGGCCGTATGTTCTATCAGTATAAGGCCGTGCGTGGTGGCGTTGTCAAGACGGCTTCCCGCGACCCTCGTCTTTACGAGGAGTGTATTGTGAATGGTCAAATGACTTCTTTGGATTGGACTTCTGGTAAATCGAACGGCGATGTCTATGAACTTTGGGTAGGTGGCTACCATGCCGGAAGTGCTGTCGCTTCATGGGATGACGACAAGAAGGAACTTACCATCACGGAGGCTCTTGCCACTCGTAATGCCACAGGCTATGACTGCAACAAATACTATATGAATCAGGATTACCTTCGTAAGTACACTCAGTGGGTTTACTTGAGCCTTGATGAAATGTACTTGATGTATGCGGAGTGTCTTGCGCAGACCGGCAGTCAGTCGGAGGCAATCCAGCAAGTGGACATTGTTCGCAAGCGCGTGGGACTGGGAAGTCTCAACACCCGAGGCTACTTCAAGGATGCCAACGGCAACAATATAGATTTGACAACTTCTGACAACAAGGACAAGTTGATAGATGAAATCCTCCGTGAGCGAGCATGCGAGTTGGGTATCAGCAACAATCACTATTATGACATGGTGCGTTACAAGCGAGGTGATTGGATGACCAAGCCTCTCCACGGATTGCTAACTTTCCGCTTGCAGCAAAACTCCAAGGGAGAATGGGTGCGTGTATATCGTCCATGGATGGGCAATGACAAAGATGCCAATGTCGTGGAGCCTTCCCGCTTTGAGTATGAAAAGTTCGAGATTAAGAACCGTAAGCATGTGCTCTGGGGTGCGGACTCAAATTCGCAAACTGTGACCAAATGGTTCTTGTGGCCTTTCCCTCAGGCAGAGATCAACAAGAACTATGGCTTGGTTCAAAATCCTGGATGGTAAACAGTAGTGGAATGCGACGATGTTGCATCATCAGACATTAAATATAATTAGATTCAAATATGAACATCAAAAATATATCTGCGCTCTCTTTATTGGTGGGTTGTGTCCTTCCGGTAAATGCGCAATCAGACAGTATTGCTGAAGGCTCTTCTTTTGAGTGGCAGAAAATGGAAGTGGGAGCGAACAAGAATTTTGCTCGTTCCCAGTCCACTGCGGCAGTAACGATTATCGAGAATAAGAATGTTAACAAGCGTTCGTCGAAGGATATAGGAAATTCCATCATCGGTCAGGGTGGTAATGGTCTTGTTTCATTGCAAGGGGCAGGTACTTGTTATTCTGCCAACCCGACATTCTATATTCGTGGCTTGCAGAGCTTGAGCACAAACACACCTCTTGTCTTGGTAGATGGCATAGAGCGTGATTTGAGCTATGTCGATCCCAACGAGGTGGATCATGTTGCCATATTGAAGGATGCTGCTGCCGTGGCCTTGTATGGCAACAAAGGAGCCAATGGCGTAATCCAAATCACCACTAAGCGTGGTGTGTACAACTCACGCGAGATTAAGGTAAACTATGACCATTTGTTCAACTACCAGATTAATCGGCCTAAGTTTATCAATGCCCAGACGTATGCCGTTGCCATGAACGAGGCTTTGGGGTACGAGGGTGCGACTGCTAAGTACACGGCTGATGAAATCGCGGCTTTTGGCAATGGTCAATATCCGGATTTGTATCCTAATGTGAATTGGGTGGATGAAACATTTTGTCATCATGGATTGACCAACAAGATAGGAGCCGAGGTTACTGGCGGTGGTCAGAAGTTCCGTTTCTATACGGGAATCAACTTGCTGTCAGACAAAGGTTTTATCAAGAACTACACCGATGATAACGGGAATAATACCCAGGATAAGTATGTGCGTGGCAACATACGTATCAACCTGGATATAGACTTGACACCAACCACGACTCTGAAGGTCAATACGATGGGTATGTTGGGCGAGATGTCGCAGCCGGGAAATGCCACCAATCTTTGGGGCTTGGTTTATGCCCTGCCTTCGGCTTCGTTCCCGGTAAAGTTCCAGAACGGAGACTGGGGTGGCAGTTCCATATGGGCAGGTACCAACAACCCTGTAGCCAATACGGCTGGGGCTGCCTATTACAAGGTTCATCAGCGTGCCTTGAATGCCGACATTACGTTAAACCAGGACTTGGGAATGTTTGTGGATGGTCTGAGCGCAACGCTCCGCTTGGGTTATGACACCTATTCTACCATTTATGAGAATCATAGCAAGACTTTCCTTTATGGTTTTTATGCTCCCTCAACATGGATGAATGGTGTACCAACGGCAGGCACATATAGTACGGGTGGAGAAAATGGTACGCAGAGTACTGATGCCAATACGGATGTGTACACTCGTCGTTTGCACTTTGATGGAGGTTTGAATTATGAGCGCACTTTCAATGCTAACCATTATTTCTATACTTCATTGCGTTGGCAATATGAATATGAGGACCAGACGGGGTTGAATACAACGGTTTATCGCCAAGTGGCATCTTGGCTGGCACATTACGCATACAAAAAACGTTACATCGGCGAATTGGCTTTGGTTGAGACAGGGTCAAGTAGATTAGCTCCAGGCACCAAGTGGGCATTGTCGCCTACAGTGAGTGCAGCCTGGGTGTTGAGTAACGAGAAGTTCTTGGAAAACGTGAAGTGGGTGGATTTCCTGAAACTTCGCGCTTCATACGGACGAATCAACTGCGACTATTTGCCGGGAAGCAATGTGTGGACTTACTATACACAGTCTTATAGTACAGATGGTGTCACTTATCCTTTCAACTCGGGTTATGACTCGGACTTCGGACGTACCAATCTAGGCCAGATGGCAACCGACAATCCTACTCATGAGAAAGCTGACAAGTATAATCTGGGTATTGATGCCACTCTCTTTGGTGGGCTGAATGTTCAGTTGGATGGCTACTATCAGCATCGCTCCGACATTTGGTGCTCTGGTGCGGGAGCTTTTGGATCCATAATAGGTTTTGATGCGCCGTATGTCAATGCAGGTGTCGTCAATTCATGGGGCTTCGAAGGCTCTCTGGATTACACCAAACAGGTTGGACAAGTACAAATCAATGTCGGAGGTACCTTCTCGCTGAACAAGAACAAAATCAAGGAGCAGGCTGAAGAGCCACGTGCTTACGACAACTTGGTGACGACTGGTTATCCGCTCAATTCTATTTGGGGGCTGAAGTCAGATGGTTTGCTTACCCAGCAGGACATAGACAACATGAATTTGCCGGAAACGGATCCTAACTATGTGCCTAAGCACACATTCTCTACCGTTCGCCCTGGTGATATCAAGTATGTGGATGTGAATGGCGACGGCAAGATAGACAAGAACGATTACACCAAGATAGGTTATAGCACAGCATGCCCAGAGATATATTATACGCTTCACTTGGGTGCCGAGTACAAAGGAATTGGCTTTGATGCCATGTTCCAGGGTGTAGGCCGTTATTCTGCCCTTTTGAACACGACAGGCTATTATTGGGGATTGATCAGCAATCGCACTTTGTCGCAGTATGTCTATGACAATCGTTGGACACCGGACAACACCGATGCAGAGTTTCCACGCTTGAGTTCAAGCTCCAATGCCAACAACTATCAGACAAGTGATTTTTGGCTTCGCGACCGCTCCTTCTTCAAGTTGCGCAACATCGAGGTGTACTATAACTTGCCAAAGACATTGTTGCAGAAGACAGGATTCATAAATGGAGCTAAGATTTATGTCAGAGGAACAGATCTGTTTACGTTGGACCATTTGTCAACTGTTGATGCAGAGTCATATGGTGCTACAAGTCCACTTACTCGCAGCCTTGTTGTGGGTGCGTCTGTGACATTCTAAACTATATAAAAAGAAGATTTATGAAACTGAAAAATATTTTATTCGCAGCAACCTTGGGTGCGGCAGCCTTGACTTCATGCTCTGACAATATGAATTACAAGGAGTATAACGTTTACGATGATGCTTACATCAAGGAAATGTTTGGCCGAGTAGGTGGCTTTATGACACGAATCTATAATGATTTGGACACTGACTTTGGAAATTATTCCGGAGCAATGTTAGGTTCTACTACCGACGAGTCGGTTTACTCTCATCCAGGCAATGCAGTGGAGGACTTCTTCAATGGAGCTTGGGGACCGTCTAACGATCAAAGCAAGATTTGGTCAACTTGTTGGGAGGGCATTAGTTATTGCAACTTGGTGCTCGATGAATTCAAGGAACTGACGTTTCCCAATTATACATTGGATGTCCACTATAAGGAAGAGATGGCTCAGTACAACAATTACAAGTATGAGGCTCGTTGGGCAAGGGCTTATTTCTATTTCGAGTTGGTTCGTCAGTACAAGAATGTGCCTTTGAAGACTAAGCATATGAGCTCTAGCGAGGCAAATGCCTTGCCACAGGTGTCATCCGACTCTATCTTTAACTTCATCGATTCCGAGTGTGCTGCCATTCAGGATTCGATATTTGAAGACTATACTTCTATCGGCTATCCCACTCAGTCGGAGACGGGTAGGGCCAACAAGCTAGCCGTCATGGCACTTCGGGCACGTGCTGCTCTCTATCATGCCAGCCCTTTGTTCAATGAAAATAACGATAAGAAGTTGTGGTACGAGGCGGCTCTTCGCTGTCAGGAACTCTTCACCCAGGCTTCCAAGCAGTCCAAATCGTTGGCGTCAGATTATAGCAAGCTTTTTGTAAGCGATAGTTGGAAGGAGGCTGATGCGCAGAAAGAGTTGATTTTCGGTCGTCGTACGGCTGCCAGCAATTCTTTTGAGAAGTATAACTTCCCCATCGGCATGGAAAATGCTGGAGGAGGCAATTGCCCTACGCAAAACTTGGTAGATGCCTTCGAGATGAAAAACGGTAAGGCCATCGGGGATGCCGACAGTGGATACGACCCTCAGAATCCTTATGACAATCGCGACAAACGACTGGCTATGATTGTTGCTGTCAATGGTGAGCAATGGCCAAATGCCGCAAAGTCGGTCTTGGAGACTTATGTGGGTGGAGCTAACTCCTCTTCTGTGACCTATGGCACTCCTACGGGCTATTATCTGAAGAAATATTGCAACGCGGCAACCATCATCGCCAATACGGGTTCCAATAGTTTCTATCATATTTGGGTGACATTCCGCTTGGGTGAGTTCTATCTCGATTATGCAGAGGCTGTTCTCAATTATGCGCAGGATGGCTATACGAAGCCATCGGGACTCTCCATGTCGGCAGCTGATGCCATCAACAAGATTCGTAAACGTGCAGGTCAGCCCAACATCTCGGATGGACTATCCTATGATGAGTTCTTGAAGAAATACGAGAACGAGCGATTTGTGGAATTGGCTTTCGAGGGCCACCGCTTCTATGACCTACGTCGTTGGAAGAAGGCGGCGGAATACTTGACCAGCATCCGTAAGATGACGATTACCAAATCTGATGATGGTACGCTGACATTCACTCCCGGTGTTTACGAGACTCGTACATGGAACGACAAGTACAATCTCTTCCCATTGCCTCAAAAGGATGTGAAGGTTTGCGGTTACACACAAACTCCTGGATGGTAAGTGTGATGAACTTATGGTCTTGGCCAAGCTCGGTCTTGGTCGAGACTGTCAAGATAACACTAAGATATAAAGACAATTAACAATTTAAACGTAGTAATTATGAAAAAGTTTTATTCCTTTTTCTTGGCACTTTTCGCGTTCTCTATGAGTGCAAGTGCTGGTATCAAGGTCTTGTACAACCAAGATTTTGAGTCGGTAACGGATGCTGCAGCAGCAGGCTGGGTCTCTCCAAATGTAGCGACAGGTTTGAGTATTCTGAGCGATGATTACGGCAAGTACCTTTCATATGCCACAGGTACAAACAACGACCGCTCTGCTCATACCATTTGGGGAAAGAGTTTGGTAAGTGAGGCGAAGTCAACTGCCTACAAGGTTGCTTTTGATTTCGAATTCAAGGCTTTTGGTAACAATCATACCACGTCTGAAATTACCGTTATGTCTGACGAGACAACTTGTACTAAAAGTCCTAACAGCAATTTCCGCGGCAAAAGCAGTAACTGGTTGTTCGACTTGACCCAGTTGGCACAGTATGATGCTGATGGCAAGCAAACAAACATCTCTGCATCAGGATCACAGCCTTTTGCAATCAACGGAGATTCTACCAAAACCGCTAATTTGGCCTCGGGAACATGGTACACTGTTTCTTTGGATATCGATACTGTAGCCAGAGTGGTAACCTATGAAATTGCCGATCTAGTTGGTACAATAGTGGCAAGCGACAATTATGAGGTGCCTGAAGGCGTGGATATTGCGGCAGCTGGTATTTATTACTTAGGTGGCCGCTACCAGAATGTGGTTTATTTTGACAACATCAAGGTTCAGGCAGAGTTGGACGAGGAAGTTGCCAATAAACCATCTGTAGCTCTTGTAGGTGTCAACAACCAGCAGCGTGTTTATAACATCACTATCATGGATGGTGAGACATTGCATTTGAAGTATAATGGCGAAGAGAGCGAGATTTATTATGGTGACACTACCGACGGTGTTTACGTTTGGACCAACAATCCAAATTACGATCCAGACAATGTAAATGTTACCGATGCTTGTTCTTCTGGCACTTTGGTAGCTTGGACAACCAGTGGCAGTGCAACTTCTGAGGAGGTGACAACGGAAGTTGAGAATGAAATCATTTCTTTGCCTACAGCTACAACTACTATTTCCAACGTTGAGGAGGGCTATTCCAAGGAATATACTTTGACGGTATCCAACACGGAAGTTCCATTGCAGCCAACACTCTTCTTGTCATACGAATTCCAGCCTGCTGATGGTGGTCAGACCTTGTCGGGCGAAGAGTTGCCTTCTGGTTCTGTAGTTGCACTTCCTGGCAAGGGTATTCTCACTGTGACAACATCTGCCCTTGGCTACGCTCAAGCAACTACATCTTTGGAGAACAACATTGAGTATAAGCAGGTGAAGGACTATAATTTGGCTCACTTGTCAGAGTCTGATTTCGCCGCAATGAATTTTGCTGCTGACGGTCAAGTTGCTGGAAGCTATGCTACCTATGGTCGTCTTTATTGGTATAGTGCTGATTCAGTAAAGACTGCTTACAGTACAATTCCTCAATATACAAAGATGGCTTCAGCTTGGGCTTCTGCAGATTCTGTAGTATATGATAACTTGGCATTCACTGCTATTCCTTCTGTGAATGTACACTTCTACCAGGGTGTAGGAATGGTTTTGGAAGGTAGGAAGGGTGACGATATGTCCGGTAATTGGATTAGCTCTTTGTATCTGACGGTTAATGGTTTGACCGACAAGGATTTCCTCAAGGTAAGCAGCTACAGCAACTATGGTTCTAATGCTCTCCATCCAGTAGTGGCAGACGAGGCTGAATTCCTGTCTAAGGACAATGCGCCTGTAACATCCGTATTGAAGGGTACAGAAAACATCGGACTCTATCGTATTTCTGACTGCTTGGCTCGCATCCAAGTGTATAGTGCAGTAAATTCTACTGGCATTAACAAGGCAAATGTAGAGGAAGAAACAGCTACTACTTCCGTGAAGAAGGTAGTTACAAAGAATGGTGTTGTTATCGTCAAGGGTGACAAGGTATTCTCTGTAGCTGGTGCGCAGATTAAATAATCTGAATTCTAATAGAATTTAAAATATCCCAATCGGGGCAGGGCTTTCGGGCTTCTGCCCCGATTTTTTGCTTTTTAGAGTTTGTAATGTTTTGCCGATAAAATTTGGATAATCAAAATAAAAGTTGTAGCTTTGCAAACTAGAATCGAAATAAGGTTTGTAATATGGAGCAGAACGTGAAAGAATTGCCATACGGTGTGCAGGACTTCCTCACCATAGTTGAGCAAAACATATACTATGTCGATAAGACGATGTATATACCAGAATTAGAGAAGGAAGCTCGTAACCTCTTCTTCATCCGCCCTCGCCGTTTCGGCAAGAGTGTGTTCCTTGGTATGCTTCATGCTTACTACGATTGTCGTACCAAAGATAAGTTTGAAAAGTGGTTTGGTGATTTGTGGATAGGCAAGCATCCTACTCCTTTGCAGGGTAAATATCAAATTTTACACTTGGATTTTTCGCAAGTTGGAGGTGACATAGAGCATTTGGAGGAAAACTTTAACGCCTATTGTAGTGCAATGCTTGACAGTTATGTTGATGTTTACAGAGATTCTTATGACGAGGCTTTCGTCAATAAGGTGCAAGCAACTTCGAGGGCAACGGACAAGCTGAATCTCATCAACATTGAGGCAAAGAAACTGCGAATAAAGCGTTATCTGATTATCGATGAATACGACAACTTTACCAACACCGTGCTCAATGAGCAGGGCGAGAAGGTGTATTGGGCGATGACGCATGCAGAGGGGTTCTACCGTGATATCTTCAAGAAATTCAAAGGAACTTTTGAACGTATTTTTATCACAGGTGTCAGTCCGGTGACGCTTGATGATGTGACTAGTGGCTTTAACATCGGTTGGCATATTTCTACCAAGGAGGAGTTTAATCAGATGTTGGGGTTCTCTACGGAAGATGTATATGAAATGTTCAACTATTACAAGAAAAAAGGAGATATACCAAAAAATAGGAACGTGCATGCCATCGTCAAGGAGATGAAGCCTTGGTATGACAATTACTGCTTCTCTGAAGATGCATTGCATACCCAGAGTCGGGTGTTCAATTGTGATATGGTCATCTACTATTTGCGTAATTACTTAAGGAGAGGTGAGGGACCAAGAGAGATGCTGGATCCGAATACCAAGACGGACTACAACAAGATGAAGAAACTCTTGCAGCTCGACAAACTCGATGGCGACCGCAAGGGAGTGATACGCACCATAGCCGAGAAGGGAGAAATCGTGTCTTCGCTTTATGAGACGTTTCCTGCACACGAAATCACAAACGCAGAGGTGTTCCCAAGTCTGTTGTTCTATTATGGAATGTTGACAATCAAGGGAACTAGAGGAGCTAAACTCATATTGGGAATCCCTAATAATAATGTACGCAAGCAATACTATGAGTACCTGTTGGAACTGATAGACGCAAAAGCCTATATTAGCAACAACAAACTCACGGATTACTATTATGATATGGCATACGAAGGAAAGTGGCGTGATGCTTTGCAATATATGGCGGATGCCTATGCTCAGGTGTCGTCGGTACGTGATGGCATAGAGGGCGAACGTAATTTGCAGGGTTTCTTTATGGCTTATCTCAATCTGAATGCCTATTATTATACGGCACCAGAGCTGGAGCTGAATCATGGTTATTGCGATTTCTTCCTTTTGCCTGACCTAACGCATTATGCGACTAAGCATAGCTACATCTTGGAGTTGAAGCTAGTGCCGAAGAGAGAAAACGGGGAGGCAAAAGAAAAGTATGCGGCTCGTATCATGCAGCAATGGGATGATGCCGAAGTTCAGATAAACGGCTATGCCACAGCTCCTAGGGTAGAAGCTTTGCGCCAAGGTACGCAGTTGCATAAAATCGTCATGCAGTTTGATGGCTATAAACTGTTAAAGATGGATGAGGTGAAATAGGGGTGCAGGTATGCACCCTTTTTCATTTCTTTTGGGCTTCAATCCCAAATAATATAGTAATTAATCATATTTTATGGACGGTTGCTCGTTTTTTATGTGTAATTTTGCCACATTATATTAAACATTAACGATTTTAAAACCTATAATAAATGAACAAACGACTACTTACATCTTCTGCGTTGGCTATGTTGGTTTGCTTGGGTGCTAATGCTCAACGATTCACCGACAAGCTAGACCGCGGCTTGGTGGCAGTGAAAACCACAAGTGGTGTTTACTGCTCTTGGAGAATCCAGGCTGATGAGTATTACGATGTGAAGTACAATCTCTATCGAGATGGCACAAAAGTAAACTCTGAACCTCTCAATGTTTCTAATTTTACGGATGCTTCAGGCTCTACGAGCAGCACTTATACCGTTAAGGCAGTGGTCAATGGGGTGGAGCAGGCTGCCTCCAAGTCTGCTTCTGTTTTTGCACAGAACTATAAGGAAATAAAAATTCAGTATCCTTCTGAATTGAAGTCCACTTACATCCCTAACGATGCTTGTTGCGCAGACGTGGATGGTGACGGAGAGTTGGAAATCCTTATGAAGTTCGATAACTCTCAGGAAAGTGCACAGCTTTATCCCAAGAATGGTCCTACCATTGACGGCGTGGAAACCAAGGAGTATTCCATGCTTGCTTGCTTGAAGCAAGATGGAACAGTGCTTTGGTGGGTAAACTGTGGTCCTAACATGGGTGACTTCCAAAATAATGAACAAAATATTGTTGGCTATGACTGGGATATGGACGGCAAGGCTGAGGTCGTGATGCGACTGGAGGAAGGATCGACCGTCCACTTGGCAGATGGAACTACATATACGATAGGTGCTGATGGCAAGAACGGAAGTTCTTGGACTAACTATCGTGAACCAAAAGGTTCTGGTTCCGTAGAATGGTTCACCCATTATGGCAAGGAGTTCCTTTGGTATTGTGAGGGTGCTACGGGCAAGCCATACCAGTGCATCGACTTCCCGTTGAAGCGATTGGAGATTGGTGAGACCGACTTGAGCAAGGCTTGGGGAGATGGATATGGCCATCGTTCCAGCAAATACTTCTTCGGTGCGCCATATCTCGACGGCAAACATCCTAGCATATTCTTGGGACGAGGTATCTATACTCGCCATAAGTTTATCGCGTACGATGTCGATCCAAGTACTCATGCCTTGACTGTTCGCTGGAAATGGACGAACAACCAGGCAGGCTCTCCTTGGTATGGACAAGGCTACCACAACTACACTATTGCAGATGTGGATTGGGATGGTCGTGACGAGATTGTATGGGGTTCCATGGTCATCGATGACAATGGAAAGGGACTCTCTACTACAGGACTGGGACATGGCGATGCCCAGCATGTGGGCAACTTCAACCCTTATCACCATGGACAGGAAGTGGCTGCTTGCAATGAGGATAACCCATCCAATAATTATCGTGACGCAACAACCAGCAAGATATTCTATCGTCTTTCCCAAGGTAGCGATGATGGACGAAGTATGGCGGGTAATTTCACCGATGACTTGATTGGTGGACAATTTTTTTCAGGACATGAGGGTAATTTGATCAGTTGTGTGACCAACAAACAGACAACGCTCAATACTAGTAACATCTCCCTGAATTTCCGAATTTATTGGGATGGTGACTTGCTGGACGAGACATTCAATGGCACTGAGACGAGAAACTCTGCGGGTCAGATTGTAAAGTATGGTACAGGTCGTTTGGAGGCTTTTGGCGGTTCGCTCACAAACAATGATACGAAGGCTACTCCATGTTACCAAGGTGATGTCTTCGGAGATTGGCGCGAAGAAGTGATTATGCGTACTGCCGACAACAACATTCGTATCTACACCACCGCTATTCCTACAAAATGGCGTAACTATTCCCTCTGGTATGACCATCAGTATCGCAATGCGATGGTTTGGCAGCCATGTGGCTATAACCAGCCCCCTCATCCTTCCTATTTCTTAGGTGAGAAGGAAGGGATAACCATCGCACCGCCGCCACTCACAACGACGGGCCGTACGGAGGTAGGCACATTCATTGGGGCTGACCTTAATGACAAGCATGCCTTGCTTGATGAGACTAATGATGTGACGGTGTCTGTGGCTGACGGAGCTTCTCCTGCCATCTTCACGGATAATGCCCCTTCATGGGTGCAGGGTTCTGCCGCTAGCGAATGTACCACCAAGGATACCGAGATAAAATATTCTTATTATACCCATACTTTGACGGGGGGCGCTTTTGGTGGAAACATGCGATTGGTGAAGCAGGGCGATGGAACCTTGGTTCTTCCTGCCGTAACAGAGAAATATACGGGCAAAACTGATGTCTGGGCGGGCACTTTGCAGTTTGACGGCACGATGGAGAATAGTCCTGTATGGTTGAATCGTTTTGCGGAACTACACTCCAATGGAGGAGTCTTCAAGGGCGGTATCACGGCGGATTACGGAGCCGTGATTTGTCCTGGTGGGAAAGAAAAAGTTGGTAGTTTGGAAACGACCTCTCTCGTCATGAACTTCGGATCAATAGCCGAGTTTGATATTGACGCTACAGGCAAAGCTGACGTAATCAAGGCAAAAACGCTGAAGATTGAGAAGAAAGATTGGAAGAACGGTCCGGAATATCTTGTGCCTCGATTCAACTTTGTAGCCTCTTCCGACATCCAGGCCGGTCTATACAAGATAGCCGAGGTGGAAACTATCGAAGGCGACATCAACGACATTGTGTTGAGTGGCTTGAATGGACACAAGGCTTCTCTGCAATATGCAGACGGCGTGTTGTCTCTGAACGTTGCCGATTTGCGCGAGCCGACTTCCGTAGTCTGGACTGGCGACGTGGATAATGTATGGAATTTGGCGGACAAGAGCAATTTTAAGTTGCAGTCTGACAATGCTGCGGATGTGTTCGTCTCCGGCGACAATGTCATCTTCAACGATGAGGCAACTAGCGGAACAGTGACTCTTGCAGAAGATGTGACTCCCGCAACGGTTACTTTTGCAAACAATCAGTTGACATATACGTTGGATGGAGACAAGGCAATTACTGGTACTTCCAACATGACAAAGGAAGGCGAAGGTACAGTCAATATCAACAATGTAAACACCTTCAAGGGATCTGTAAATGTAAAGAAGGGCGAGGTTGTCGTAAGTAGTCTGGGAGTATCAGATGGTGACAATTATGGCGCATTTGGATATGTTAACAATGTCGTCACGTTTGATGGCGGTAAATTGGTTCCTGCAAAAACGATGAGCACCTCTCATCCAATTGTCATAGGTAGTAATGGAGGTACGATAGAAGTAAAAGATGGCTCCACCTTGACTTTGAACGATAAAATTACAGGAACCAACAATGTTTTGACAAAGGAAGGTGCTGGTGCCTTGGTGCTTGCACCGATTGCCAACTATGGTAAACTGGTGGTTAATGGTGGAACTATTTACAGTACGGAGAGTAGTAATAAACACGGATATCCAAAGATGGTTGTTCTGAACAATGCAACCATGCGCGATGCCGACAACATTTATACCTATTCGACGAACTCGGCAAACGTTGAGGTTCCAGAGGGAGCCAAGGGTATATGGTATTTGGACTCTCGCTGTGACTATACTGGCACTTTGACGGGAAAAGGAACCTTGAACGTGAACGTTACCAGTATTCGTGGTAGTTTGAACGGAAATTGGGGCCAATTTGGAGGTACCGTCAACTTCAATGCCAGCAAGTCGGGAAGCTATGACCCGGAATTGGTATGGAACAATAGCAATGGTCTGAAGAATGCCACCGTAGGCATCTATTGTACTTTCAAAAACAACGGAAAGTCTCTAGCACTCGGCAACTTGCTAGGCAGCGGCAAAATCCAGGGTAGTGGAACGTTGACGATAGGTTCTTTGGGTGATGACGTGAAATTCACGGGTGACATCAGTGGATGTAAGGTTATCAAGACAGGCGACGGCTTGTGGACAATCAACAACTTAATGAAATCACTTGCTGGTACGACTACGGTCAATGGTGGTGTGCTTAACTTGGACAATTCCGCTTCTAAGGAAGAGTTCTTTGGAGCATACGACATGGCAGTCAGTGGAACCGGAACTTTGGCAGGAAAGGCTTTGCTTCATAATATTGTTGTCAACAATGGTGGTGTCATCAAGCCTGGAAATTACACCTCTTCTATACCTTCGGGTGGTTTGAAGTCATCCACATCCATCTTCTGCTATACGGGATCTACGGCAAAGTTCTTCCTATATAATGGCAAGGATTTGGCGACGAGCCACACCTCTTTGGAGGCAGATGGCACTTTCTCCATGAATGGCGATATTGTTGTCGAGGCTTATCGCAATTACAAGCCAAGTGCTGGCGATACATTCACTTTGTGGAAGGCTAATACGTTTACTGGAACTCCTACAAGCTTGACTTTGCCAGACCTTCCCGACGGCTTGGCTTGGGACATTTCTGAGCTTTACAAGGCTACGGGAGTGCTGAAGGTAATTGCATCCACAGGTATTTCCCACCTTGCGGCCAACGAGACTTTCACGGGCACGGTCTATACGATTAGCGGTGTGAAAGTGGGTGTGGTCACCACAACGAAGGCAAACGCACTGCAAGATGTCAAGGCGTTGGGTGTAGCCGACGGTGTTTACATCGTGCGTGTGGCTGGCGAGGCTTTCAAACTGACCGTTAGATAATTTTGGAAATATGCTGGATTTTAATAGAAATAAATTATTCAAGTTGTTCCTATTCGCCATGTTCTTGGCGATAGGAATGACTTCTTGCGACGATGGTAATTCCACCTATTATGACCCAAATAGTGCAGCTCAGGAGTATCAGCAGATATTTGAAGGCATGAAGGGCGAATATGTTGGGAATTATACGACACCACTGAGCAACAGCGTCAGCTTGAAATATAACATTGATTCGAAGGCTAATGTGAATTTATCTTCGTTTCCAATGGATAATGTGCTTTATAAGATGTGTGGCGGTGACTATCAGTATGCAAAACTTTCTGGTGATGCACTTTCCCTCTCCTGCCAGATTGATAGTGTGGGGTATAGCTCGGGTTACATGACTTTTAAGACCAAGAACGATTTGGAGCATAATGTCTTGAACTTTACCTATACATTTCAGAATGTTGAGCACCGGGGGATGATTTACGTTACGGTAATGGGAGTCTATAATCCCCAAGCTCGTCTCATCACTACCAATTTTGTTGTTACAGACTTGATAGTTGATGGTAAAGACCTTACGTCTGCATTTTGCCCGATAAACAATATGGTGGAAGCTGTGAGACAGCCGTGAGTTTATGGAGGTTAAAAGTCCTTCTCTTATGTGACAATGGAAAAAATAAGTTGGTAATAATTTTTGATGGAAATGTTACCAACTTATTTTATTATAGGAGTGCGGAAAAGCATCTCCCTTATTTATTCAAAGTTTTTGGCATGTACGCATTTCATGTTCTTTTCCAGTTGTGCCGTCGAACTTGCTCCCACGAGGACGCTGGTTACTCCCTTTTGGTGGAGAATCCAGGCCAAAGCCATCTCTGCCAAGGTCTCGTTTCTTGATGAGGCAGTAGCGTTGAGGCTCTTGATCTTTTCTAGCAGTTCGGGGGTGAGTATAGAATGCTTGAGGAAGTGCTCTTTCGACATGCGACTATCTGCGGGGATGCCGTTGAGATAGCGGTCGGTGAGAAGACCTTGTGCCAATGGCGAGAAGGAGATGAAGCCGATGCCATGCTCTGCGCAATAGTCGAGGATGCCTTCTTCCTGTGGGGTACGGTCCAACAGGTTGAGTCTGCCTTGGTAGATGAGCAGTGGCACGTCACGGTCACGGAGGTATTTGTCAGCGAACTTCAGAGCCTCCAAAGGCCAACGACTGATACCGAGATAGAGTGCTTTCCCCGAGCGAACGATGTCCACCATAGCTTGCAGGGTTTCTTCCAATGGGGTGTTGGGGTCGTAACGATGACTGTAGAAGAGATCCACGTAGTCGAGGTGCATGCGCTTCAGACTCTGGTCAAGACTTGCCATGAGATATTTTCTAGATCCCCAGTTGCCGTAAGGACCTTCCCACATATCGTAGCCAGCCTTGGTAGAGATGAACAGTTCGTCACGGTAAGGACGGAAGTCATCGTCCATCAAGCGACCGAATGTTTCCTCGGCACTGCCGTAGGGAGGACCATAGTTGTTGGCGAGGTCGAAGTGGGTGATGCCATGGTCGAAAGCATAGTGGGTGATGGCACGACTGCGTTCGTAAGGATCTACCCCCCCGAAGTTGTGCCAGAATCCCAAACTGATTTTTGGCAGGAGAATGCCGCTCTTGCCACATCTTTGGTAAAGAGCCTCGCCATCCTCGTAGCGGGTGGCACTGGCTAAATATCTGTTCTTTAATTCCATAATTTGAAATTTAATAGTTTGTTCTAAGATGCTGCAAAGATAATGAAAAGTATTTGCTTTGGCTGCAAAAAAATCAAAAAAAATGGATTTAAGTCCAAGAAAGTCAATATAGGATAAAAATTAAAGGCTTTTGAGCAATATTGATAGTTGAATATCGCATAAAAGGGCGAACTTTGCGTAATAAATTCCAAACTAACAATATTGGGAGAAGAATAATACTATTACGAATCGTAAAACCGATAACAAGAATGATACTATCTAGATTATTTAGTGCGGCTTTGATGCTCTGCTTGATGTCACCTGGTGAAATGGTGGCGCAGAATACTCCAATTGCTCAGATGGAGCGGTTGGATAGGGGAGTCGTGGCTTTGCCAGCAAAAGACAAAGGCGTCTTTGTGAGTTGGCGATTGCTAGGCACGGATTCTTCCACTGCCTGCTTCGACGTGGAGCGAAACGGAAAGGTGATAGCCCGGCATATCCGTCAGACAAACTATACCGATTGTAGCGGAACGGCAAAGGATGCTTATCGTGTCATCACTTACCAACAGGAACCTAAGATGGATGCTGCTGCACCAAGGGAAGTCTCCAAGAAGGTGAAACCTTGGGCAGAACTCTATAAGTCGTTGCCGATAAACCGACCCGAGGGAAGTGTGTCTCCCGATGGTCGCTCCTATACCTATTCGCCCAATGATTGCAGCGTAGGTGATGTGGATGGCGATGGTGAGTACGAGCTTGTCGTGAAATGGGATCCCTCCAATTCTCACGACAACTCACACAATGGTTATTCGGGCGATGTCATCTTTGATTGTTATAAACTCGATGGAACCCAACTTTGGCGCATCAATCTTGGCAAGAACATCCGTGCCGGCGCCCACTATACTCAGTTTTTGGTTTATGACTTCGATGGTGATGGAAAGGCTGAGATGATTTGCAAGACATCGGCAGGGTCGAAGGATGGCAAAGGACGATATGTGAGCGAGGTTGCTACCGACTCAGAGATTAAGATGGTAGATAATCAGGCTGACTATCGAAACTCGTTAGGGCGCGTCATGGAAGGACCGGAGATGCTCACCGTGTTCCGTGGACTAACAGGCGAGGCTATCCATACCGTATGGTATAATCCTAATCGTGCCTTCGGTGTCGGCAAACAAGTGGCTGAAGGTGAAGGACTACAGAATGGTTATCCGAAATATTCTTCCATATGGGGAGATAAGGCGAACTATGGCAATCGTGGCGACCGATTCTTGGCAGGGGTGGCTTATCTCGATGGCGCCGACAAGAAACCAAGTGCGGTGATGTGTCGAGGATATTACACTCGTTCTTATCTCTGGGCTGTCGATTTCGACGGGAAGCAACTGAAGACCAAATGGCTTCATTCCTCAACATCTCCAAGTGACTGGACGGTGACGGATGGTACTGGAAAAGTTGTTAAGGAGGCGCATGGACTAAAAAATGTGTCTTCGGACGGTAGAGAGGTTTCTGCTACGGCTTATGCTCAGGGTGCTCATAGCTTGGCTGTGGGTGATGTGGATGGTGATGGTTGCGATGAAATCACCTACGGCTCGGCTGCTATCAACAACGATGGTAGTTTGTTGTATTCCACGGGGCTTGGACATGGCGATGCGCAGCATCTCGCCGATTTAGATCCAGACAGACCCGGGTTGGAGTACTTTATGGTGCATGAGGAGTATCCATACGGTTCTGACTTGCGGGATGCCAAGACGGGTGAGATTCTTTTCCGTACGGCGGGCAAGGATGACACTGGAAGAGGACTGGCAGCTGACATAGATGCCAACCATCGGGGAGCGGAACTATGGAGCGCAGACAAACCTGTGGTCAGAGACATCAAGGGAACGCAAATATATGAATCAAAGAATGGTTGGGAAAAGTTGGGCAAAAGACCTAGGACGGAGGCAGGGCAAAGACCCTCTAATCCTCCCCAAAAAGAGACAGGACGGAGACCTCCAAAGGAAGAAGATTGGAATTCCACGGAGAAGACTGTTTTCAAGTCTGTCTCTCGTATGCCTTCGATGAACTTCCGCATCTATTGGGATGGTGATTTACAAGAGGAACTCTTGGCAAATGGTCGTCCTCCCCATTTTCCGCCATATATCCAGAAATGGAATGGCAAGGAGGCGGTCGCCTTGCCGTTGAGCAATGGCAAGCAACTCTACGAGATGGGGCACAGCGTAAGTTGTAATTGGTCGAAGGCTACTCCCAATCTCCAAGCAGATATATTGGGCGATTGGCGTGAGGAGGTTATCTATTGGGATGAGAGCGATGCTTCTCACTTGAACATCTTCACGACTAACATCCCTACCGATTACCGCGTGCCAACCTTGATGCACGACCATCTCTATCGCATGGGAGTGGCTTGGCAGAACGTAGGGTACAATCAGCCTCCTCATCTCGGCTACTATCTGCCCGATAAGGCAGTGAGAGTGAAGTGAAAGGCAGATTCCAATGCTTCTTGGAATAACTAAAAAATAATTTAAAACAATATAGAAGACAATGAAACGTATCTTGTTATGTATGTCGCTGATGGCGGCAACAATGACTTCTTTTGCCCAGGTGGCAAAACCAATGGAAGATGTAAACCATGTAATCGACAATACGGCGGACAGTCTGAACAAGGCAATGACAGCACGTATAACCCCGGGAACGAGCCGCAAGGGCAACAATCCTGTGCTTTTCTTGATAGGCAACTCCACTATGCGCAACGGTACCCTTGGCAATGGTAACAATGGCCAGTGGGGCTGGGGGTACTACGAACACGAGTTT
Organism: Waltera intestinalis; assembly: GCA_963628185.1. GTDB lineage: Bacteria > Bacteroidota > Bacteroidia > Bacteroidales > Bacteroidaceae > Prevotella. The sequence goes on from CAVGEN010000024.1 coordinate 95,340, forward strand.
TTCGATGAGAATAAGATTACTGTGGAGAACCAAGCACTTGGGGGCATGAGCAGCCGTACTTTCTACAATCGTCTTTGGGCCGACATCCGCAAGGGTATTAAGAAAGGTGACTGGGTGATTATCTCCATCGGGCACAATGACAACGGACCTTACGATAGTGGCCGTGCCCGTGCCAGCATCCCAGGCATTGGCAAGGACTCTCTCAACGTCACCATCAAGGAGACGGGCGTGAAGGAAACCGTCTATACCTACGGAGAATATATGCGCAAGTATATCAACGACTGCAAGGCTCTTGGTGCTCATCCTATCTTGATGTCCTTGACACCCCGTGATGCTTACGACGAGAATGACAAGATAGTCAGAGTCAACAAGACATTCGGTCTTTGGGCGAAGCAAGTGGCAGAGCAGGAAGGGGTTCCTTTTGTAGATTTGAACGAGATTTCCGCTGCTAAACTTGACAGTTACGGACATTGGAAGGAGAAATATCACTTCTTTACCGACCATATCCATACCTCTCGCTTTGGCGCAATGATGAATGCTCGTTCTGCGGCAGAGGGGTTGGCTGAGAGTAAAGACCCAAGTCTGGCTCCTTTGCAGGCGATGATGATTAACGTGGCTTTGCCTGTGGAGAATTTCAAGCGTGAGCCAGGCAAGCCTGTTGTCTTCTTTACGGGCGACAGTACCGTGAAGAATGCCGATAAGGAAGAGGACGGTATGTGGGGCTGGGGTTCTCAGGCTTATACCATCTTCAATCCTAAGAAGATAACTTGTGTGAATGCAGCCAAGGCGGGTCGCAGTTCTCGCTCTTACCTCAACGAGGGAAGATGGGAGAAGGTGTATAACAGTCTTCAGCCTGGTGACTATGTGCTCATCGAGTTTGGACATAACGACATCTGTTCCATGACCGACAAGAAGATGCGTGGTTCCATACCTTCTGCCAAGGACACCTGTCATGTCTATCAGATGGAAGAGAGCAAGCAGTATGAGGTGGTTTATTCCTTCGGTTGGTATCTGAAGAAATTCATCCAGGATGTGCGTGAGAAGGGGGCAACTCCGATTCTCGTCTCCTTGACTCCCCGCAACGAGTGGCCTAATGGCAAGATGGAGCGCAGAAATGACACTTACGGCAAGTGGTATCGTGAGGTGGTGGAAGAGACAGGCGTGGCCTTCCTTGACCTTCACAACATCGCCGCCGACTCCTACGACAAGATAGGTAAGGAGAAGGTGAAGGCTTACTATAAGAAAGACCATACTCACACTTCCTTGAAAGGTGCGCAGCATAATGCCAAGTGTGTGGCCAAGGGCTTGAAGAAAATGAAGAGTCCGCTGGCAAAATATTTGAAATAATAAACGATTCGCCCCCATGTAGCTTTTACACATGGGGGCGAATTTGTTAAGCGGTCATTTGTTCAATCTCTATAAATAGATGTTCGGTTAGGATTATTCCGCTACAGGAATATGCTTTGCCTTCTTGCCAGCCAACTTCAAATCGACCAACTTGTTGTACATCTTCTTGCCTAATATTTCGCCACCTTCTGCGGTGAAGTGGATATTGTCCTTCTGCATGGTGGTGTTGGGTACTTCCACGAGGTGGATATTTGGGTCTTCGTTTTGCAAGCGTTTTTGCGCATCTTCCACTCCTTGGCTCCATCCACGACTCTTGTGCGATATGCCACCGAGGAGAATAGGGAGCAGGGCATATTTCTTGTTGCCTGTCTTTTCCACGAGATGCTGTCGAACGTAGGCGATGACAGCTTTCAGGTTCTCGTAATACTTGTGGCTGGCATGGCGGTCGCTCTCGCCTTGGTGCCAGAGCATCGCCTTGAACTCATAGTTGTCCTTCATCTTGGAGAGACTGTTGTCGATGGCGAGGTCGATGTTTTCGCAGAGTGCCTTCAATAGACTCTTCCCACCTTTGTCTGATGCTGCCACGGAGTCGAGGTACTCAGGGGATGCGCACCAGTACATCTTCTGGTTGCTGCCACAACTGCGGTCGATGGCAGTGCCGCCGAGCGATTCCTTGATAACGTAGAAATCCTCTTTCATCGACTGCTCTAGCCAGTAATAGGTCACGGCATCGTAAGTCCATCTGCCTGGCTTGTTCTTGTTGATGATGCGAGGCCAAAAGAGCTCAAATTTACCGTCCATGCTATGTGCGCCACTATTGTAGCACCAGTAGCAATGCTTGTACTTGTTTTGTTGGATGTAATCTGGTAGGAGTTCGTTTCCGATACGTCCGTCTGTGTTCGACTGTCCTGCCGTGATAAAGACAGGAATGGTTTTCTTGGCTGACGCAGAGATGCACATCATGAGCGAGAGCAATAATAAGATTTTTCTCATATTCGTTATTTTGTTTTAGTTATAGTCAAAAAGAAACAGTTTGAGAATTTGCCAATCGAAAATTGAGAGTTAGA
>CAVGEN010000025.1:0-4501 GCA_963628185.1 Waltera intestinalis
TCATCAACAGCATCACCGTCAACCACATCAAGAACCGCCTCACCTCCTCCGACCTCACCGTCAAGGAGATAGCTGCCGAAGTAGGTTTCGACAACCTCTCCTTCTTCGGGAAATACGTAAGAAGAGAGCTGGGCATGTCGCCACGGCAGTTCAGGGGACAAAAGTAAAGGATTCCTAAGGCGCCGTACCACTCAAGCGAGATTTGAACAGCGCCCTCGCTGTACCAATTAAGTGGGAGTTCCCAAATCAGAAACTAGGGTATGTCTCATCAATAATTTGTACCAAGTTTTTTTTCTCGTCATGAAAAAGAAAACACCTTCATGCCTAGCTTCTACAACTCCAAACAAAGGAGCATCATCATCACTGCATGATGACAAGTTCTCTTGGGAGGTTGATGATTTTCAACCTCTCAAACCAAAGCTTGGTGGAAGAGGTTTGATGACGCTTTACATGGCTGTTGATGATATAGTAGTCGGCCTGATATTCGTCCATCAAGTCGGAAAACGCAGACTTGATGCGAGAGCATTTTTCATTGATGGCATTGTCAAGAGGGTTGACCAACCGGTTCACGGTCTCTATGATCTTATCAGGGTCTATCCTGTTCCCTATCCTTTGATAGAGTTCCAGCAGTTCCTCGCGATAATCCACCAGTCTCTTGAACTCAATCCCCTCGGGATGATTCAAGAAGAGCAGATAAAGAGCCTTGTGAATGGGAGACAGTTGTACCTCCTTATTATTATATTCTGGCAACAAAAAGCGATAATCACGAGTAATGAATGGTCATATTTTTGAAATCATCTTGCATCATATTGGTTGCAAAAATACAAAAAGATTGGGAAATATCGCCCCGTGCATCCAAAAATTCAACTTTTGCAAGCCTTGCGTTTCTCTCTCGCTTGGAAGATTTCATGTTTTTATATAACTTTGTGGTCAAATTGAAAACAAAAGAATTATGACTGAAAATTGGACTCCATTAGATTTCGGACAGCCAGAAGATACCACCAAGAACATCATCAAGGTGATTGGCGTGGGGGGAGGAGGCTGCAACGCCGTCAAGAATATGTATGCCGAGGGTATAGTCAACGTAAGTTTTGCTGTCTGCAATACGGATAGCCAGTCGCTGTCCAAGTCGCCCGTGCCGGTAAAAATCATGCTGGGCAAGACAGGACTGGGTGCTGGGGCTAATCCAGAAGTGGGAAGGAGCGAGGCTCAGAACACGCAGGAAGACATCAAGCGTCTGCTGGATGACGGAACCAAGATGGTATTCGTCACCGCCGGCATGGGAGGAGGCACAGGAACAGGCGCCGCCCCTGTCATCGCAGGCATCGCCAAGAGCATGGGAATCTTGACCGTAGGCATCATCACCATCCCTTTCTATTTTGAGAAAAGAAAAAAGATCGTCAAGGCACTCCAGGGCGTGGAGGAGATGCGCAAGAACGTGGACGCACTTCTCATCGTCAACAACGAGCGACTTTGCGATGTTTATGCCGACTCGGAGATTACTGTGAAGGATGCCTTCAAACTGGCAGACAAGGTGTTGAGCGATGCCACCAAGAGCATCTCAGAGCTTATCACCGTGGAAGGAACCATCAACCTTGACTTCCGCGACATCGAGACCACCATCAAGAGCGGTGGCGGCGCCATCATGGCAATGGGAAGGGCAAGCGGCGAAGGCAGGGTGCAGAACGCCATCCTCAACGCCTTGGACTCCCCATTACTCTACGGAAGCGACATCAGCAACGCCCAACGAATCCTCTTCAATATCTACACCTCCAGCAAGCATCCCATCTTCGTGAAGGAGATGCGGGAGATAGATGCTTTCTTCGATGAGCTGAACCCAGGCATCAAGGTGATTTGGGGTCTCTCGGACGATGACAGTTTGAATGAAGACGCTAAAGTTACCATCTTGGCCACAGGTCTTAACAACGAGCTTTCCGATGACCTTCCAGACAGCAACACAACCAACAAGGAAGAGGAAGACTACCAGAGAATCATCGACAAGCTATACCATCCTATCAGAGACCAATATCAAACCCCTAAAGTAAAGGAACCCGAAGACAACGAGACAAATAAGACAGAAACACTTGAAGAAGAAAATGAGTCGGTGGCAGAAGACGTTACAGAAGAGAAGCCCAAAATTCCAAAGCCAGAAACCATGCAAGCAGAAACTCCAAATATCACACCACCCTTGCCAGAGAAGCCCCTTACGCTCGCAGGAAGAATCAGAGAAAGACTGAAGAAGATAGCAGAGGAACTGGACATCATCACATATGATGACAATGACTATAGATAGCTGTGTGGTCAACTAAAATCGTTAAACCACACTTTCATCTCTTCATATTGCCAAAGCTCCTTTGGCAAGAAACGGAACCAACCACATACAATTTTACAGGAAAGTTTTGCTGCATCAATAATAATTATTACTTTTGCAGTTGTAAAAAAGACAAGTGACTTATGGCATTATCCAATATAGAAAGACATTATAATAAACACCCCGAGGATCTGCGCTTGCTGCGCCGCCACGGCATCGTGGAATTTGAGACGACGATGCACCATCTGCACCGCTTCCTGCGCTCGGGATTCCGCTTGCTCGACATCGGAGCAGGCACGGGTCGCTATACATCGGCTCTCATGGCGGAAGGCTATGAGGTGAAGGCCGTGGAACTGGTGCGACGCAATATCGACGTGTTTCTTAAGCGTGAGCCTACAGCCGACGTTGTGCAGGGCGACGCACGCCACATGCCCTTCCTTCCCTCCGCATCGGCAGACATCACGCTCCTGCTCGGTCCGCTCTACCACCTCATCGGCGACGACGAGAAACTCCAGGCTTTGACCGAGGCAAAACGAGTGACGAAACCGGGCGGTCTGATTTTCGTAGCTTATTTGATGAACGAGTACAGCATCCTCTCCTATTGCTTTGACGAAGACCGCATCGGCGGACTGATGGAACGAGGTGCCGTGGATGGCGACTTCCATATACAGGCTGATGCCGACGAGCTTTACGACTATGTGCGCCTTGAGGACATCGACCGCCTCGACAAATTGGCTGGTTTGGAACGTGTCACCATCTTCTCGCCCGACGGTCCTGCCGACTATATGCGCACCCGCCTCAACCAGATGAGCGACGAGACGTTCGCCCGTTTCCTGGAATACCAGAAGAGCGTTTCGGAGCGCGCCGACTTGATGGGTGCAGGAAGCCATGTGGTGGATGTAGTGAAAGCATAAAGAAATCCCCCTCCATGAAGAGCCATAGTCAGCTCATCATGAAGGGGGATTTATTATACCTATATATATAGCAGGATTTTACTCCCACTCGATGGTTGAAGGTGGTTTTGAAGAGATGTCGTAGCAAACACGGTTCACACCCTTCACCTTGTTGATGATCTCGTTGGAAACCTTCGCCATGAAGTCGTAAGGGAGATGTGCCCAGTCGGCGGTCATCGCATCGGTGCTGGTCACGGCACGGAGAGCCACAGGATGCTCGTAGGTACGCTCATCGCCCATCACACCTACCGAACGGACGGTGGACAAAAGGACTGTACCTGCCTGCCAAATCTGGTCATAGAGCGACACCTCTATCTCGCCATTCTGCATGTCGGCGGGAACACCGGCTGCCAATACTCGACGAGCTTCCTCACCATTCAACTTCACCTTATACTCACGCAAGCCGCGGATATAGATGTCGTCTGCATCCTGGAGAATGCGAACCTTCTCGGGAGTGATGTCGCCCAAGATACGAACGGCAAGACCTGGCCCAGGGAAAGGATGGCGGGTAATCAAGTGCTCAGGCATACCCATGGAGCGACCCACTCGGCGCACCTCGTCCTTGAACAACCATTTTAATGGCTCGCACAACTGAAGGTTCATCTCCTTGGGAAGACCGCCCACATTGTGATGGCTCTTGATCACCTTGCCCGTGATATTCAAACTCTCGATGCGGTCGGGATAGATGGTGCCCTGGGCAAGCCACTTTGCTCCCGTCTGCTTCTTTGCCTCGGCATTGAACACCTCCACAAAGTCGCGGCCGATAATCTTACGTTTCTGCTCGGGGTCGGTAACGCCGGCCAAGTCGGTGAAGAATTTTTCAGAGGCATCCACGCCTATCACATTCAAGCCCAAGCACTTGTAGTCTTCCATCACATCACGGAACTCGTTCTTGCGGAGCATACCATGGTCCACGAAGATACAGGTGAGGTTGGAGCCGATAGCCTTGTTCAGGAGAACGGCAGCCACACTGGAATCGACACCGCCGGAGAGACCGAGGATGACCTTGTCATCACCCAACAGTGCCTTCAACTCTGCCACGGTAGTCTCCACGAAGGAGTCCGCACTCCAGTCTTGCTTGCTTCCGCAGATGTCAACCACGAAGTTCTTCAAGAGTTGAGTACCCTGCAAAGAGTGGAATACCTCGGGGTGGAACTGCACAGCCCAAACTGGTTGCTTGGCGGAAGCATAAGCGGCATACTTCACGTTGGCAGTGGAAGCGATGCACTTGTAGTCC
>CAVGEN010000026.1:0-7697 GCA_963628185.1 Waltera intestinalis
CCGAGGAAACCGTCATGCAACTGAAGGACAACTACGACGGCTACCACTTCAGTGCGGAGAACATGGTGGACGTATTCAATCCATACAGTCTCATCAATGCCTTGGACCAGGGAAACATCAAAAATTTCTGGGCATCGTCCGGGGCGACTTCATTGTTGCCCAAGTTCGTGGATGACATGGAGATACGGCTCAAGGATTTCGAGAACTGTCCGATAGACAGCGACACCATCGAGACATCCGATGTTACAGGCGGAGGATCAGAACTGTTCCTCTACCAGTCGGGGTATCTCACCATCAAGGGATATGAGGACGGGCTCTACCTGCTGGGCATCCCCAACCATGAGGTGAGAAAGGCTCTCTACAATATCGTGCTGCCAGCCTTGACGATGAAGTCCGAAGCCCTGACCATCACCACTCAAAACGTTCTCAGACTCAACTTGCAAAGGGGCAACCTCCCCGAGGCGAAGAAATGCCTGAAGGCTCTCATCGCCGACGTGCCCTACAGCAACAAGAAGCTTGCCTCGATGGACATGGAAGAACGCTATCGCCTCGTCATGAGTACGATATTCAATGCCATCGGCTTCCGGGTGGAGGTGGAGCGCATGCTCGCCACGGGCAGAATCGACATGGTGGTATATACGTCCCGCATCATCTATGTCCTTGAGCTGAAGCTCTCCAACAACGGCGGTCTCGCCGCAGCCGAGAAGCAAATCACCGCCAACCAATATGCCGAGCCTTTCAAGGCCGACAAGCGCAAGGTCGTCGCCCTCGCCGTGGAACTCGACAGCGAGGGAAAGGGACTCATTGACTGGAAAGAGGTGCGATAAAAGTTTTTGCTCAAAAAATCTGCCATCTGCCACCAAATGTGTGCTAAATGAGTGTAAATAAATAAATTACGAAGGTGGCAGATTCTGAAAAAGAAGTCGAATCTGCCACCTTTTTGGCTTATCTGCCACCCTTTTCGATGAAAAAGAGGCGGAAATGCGGATTTAGTGGAGCTTTTTTAGGAGATATTCCGTGCCACTTTTGCTCCTTTTGTACTTGATGCCATCGATGTTTCGCAGACTTCTGCCCAGTGCCACGATGTTCTTTATCTCCAGCGAACTGCCAAATCGTTCTTTCAGGGTTCTGAAGATGGCGGCTGTGCCGATGTATTCGCCTTCTTGCTCGTTCTTGGCAGGGGAGAAACATTCGTAGAAGCATTGCTCCAGAGGCATCTCCATTTGGAAATCCTTGTTGCTGTCCATGAGAAGTTGGGTTTGCGAACTGTCGAAATAGCATTTCTCGCCATTGTTGAGGGCAGCCAGTGCTTGTGCGAAAAGTTGCTTGTGGTTGGGCTTCACGCTCACGTCGATAGGACCCGTCAACTTGACTCCGATGAAGCGGCGGCTGCCGGAAGGGTCGGAGAGGATGTCGTCGATGTTGCTGGTGGCGATGAAGGATGCCGTCCTTGGGAACTCCTCGACATGGCTGCCGTAGGGTCGCTTGATTTTTACGGTAGGCAACTGGATGATGTTCTTGAGAAAACCCTGTTGGACGGTGGCGGAAATCTGGTTGAACTCATCTAGGTTGATGATCATAAACTGCGACATGGCCTGCAGCACCTGGCGTTTCTCCGAGAGGATGAGGTTGTCGTTGTAGCCCCATTGCAGCTCTTGTGGGAGCAGGCGGCGGCAGAACGTGCTCTTGTTGTAGCCTTGTTTGGAGATGAGCAGGGGCACCACGCTGTTGCCATATTGGTGGATGCGGTAAGTGCGCCATTGCTCCACCATGCCCAAGAACCAGATGTAAAACCAGTCGGCCCATCGTGGATTGTCGGTGGGGATGGTGCGCGCCAAGGCTCTTATGTGGTCTTTTCCGTCCCATTTGCCCTCGCACTCGAAGAGATATTCCTCGATGGGGTCGTAGCTCTTGATGTAGTCCGACTCCAGGTAGTTTCTCACGTCCTTGATGCTGGCTCTGATGTCGGCCAGTTGCACCTCCAGCGTCATTCGCTTCTGCACCCTGGGACTCACGGGCATGAAGCCGAGCCAGGCCCTTTCTTTCTCCTGGTATTCTGTGTATTTCATCACCGTGTTGTATCTCAACTTGTATTTCCCGCTGAGGAAGGTCATCATGGTCGAGATGCAGTCCTTGACGCTCTTGTTGTCGTTCTCCTTGTCGCATTCTTCTGTTGTGTCGTCGGGTCTTGCGATGCTCTTTGCCAGTAGCTCGGCGTTCTCGTTGGCGTCTTTCTGGCGTAAGCTCCCGAGTTCTGCGTTGACTCTGATGGGAGCAGCCTTGCTATTATAATAAGGTGTAGCGTCGAGCGTCATCAGAAAACAGTTGTGCAGCGATGGAGGCGTGCCGTCTATGTCTGCGTCGGCCAAGGTACGATAGACGGGCATGATTTGCCGGTAGGCAGCCTGGTAGAGTTGCTCTGCGTCGTTCTCCATGTCGGGAAGCGCACCGTTTTTGTCGGAGTATCTTACCCATACGTGAAGACTCGTGGTGTTGGCGGCCTCGATGACGGCGAAGGTGGAGGGCAGGATGGAGAGGGAGTTCTTGGCCTGTGCGATGCCTCCTTCCTTCGTGATGTTTTTGAAGGTGAGCAAGAGCAGGCCGTTGTTTTGTTTGAGCAAGAGATTGTTGTTGGCATCTTTCTCGAACTCGGCGGCAGGGTAGATGCGCAGCCACGTCTTCATGTTCTCTGTCTCGATGAAGGTTTTGTCGATCAGTTGCAGGTGGTGTCTGAACTTGGTGATGGTTCCCTTGGCGTCGTCTTGGGCGATGCGTTCCAGAAACTTCTCCATGGTCTTCGTGGAGAGGCGGAGTTGCTGGTCCTTGGTATGTCTCGTTAATGTTATTTTCATAGAATTGAAATTTTTATGCGTTTGTAGAAACTTTCCTTTGTTTTGCTGGGGGTCAGCGAACAAGGCGCTTGCGATTGGTTCCACGGCGAGAAACTGCCAGTTCCAAGCCGTGAAACTCCCAGTTTCACTAGGTGAAACTCATTCAAGCCTCCTTGTCCGTGAAATCAATGGTCTCTTTGAAATGCTTGAAGGATGGCTTGCCGTATCCTCTTGCTTCGAATAAGGCATTGATGGACTCCTGCAATTCGGGTGTAATCAACTTCTCGCCACGGTGGTAGCGGTAATAACTCGTTTTTCCGCCGAGAAGCCCCATGACCTTGCATCTCATGTCGGCGACGTCCTGCTGCTTGACCTCGTTGTAGAGTGCGTCGAATCCCCATGCGGCGTCGATGATGCGCGGGCGCATGAAGTAGTTGCACTTGCCGTCCTGCAGTGCGTCCGGGAAAATGGCGTTTCCCATTTTCATGGAAGGTTTCTTGAACTTGGCAGCGGTGTGCCGGAAACAAGAGCTTGCCTTGGGGCAGGCGTCGTTGAAGCAATACGCCATGCCTGGTGTGGCGATGCTGTTGACGAAATTCTCGTCGTTTAATTTTAATGTCATTATAATATAGTTTTAGAGAAGTAGCGCAATAAAATTTTATTGTGTGTCCTTCATGTTATTACTGATTGCAAAGTTACAAAAAAATAGTGAATATTGCAACATTTTCAGGTGCTTTTTTCTCGAAAAATAGGTTAAAATACGACCTTTCGGTGTAGGATAGGGCAAAAACGGTGGCAGATAACCAATGCGATTTTGAATCTGCCACCCATGGAAAGAATTGAAATAGAGAAATATAAGCGTGATTAGGTGGCAGATGGCAGATATTTACGAAAAATATTTTTACGTGCGCGCGTGTTATCATATGATTGATGACGGCTTCAGGCAAAATTAGAGGTTTCATGAAAAAATAGCTGAAAAAGTTTGGCACTCTCGAAAAAAATGAGTAAGTTTGCATCGTTAAAGTAAAGTTTTACCTTATAAACTTAAAGAATTATGGAAGATAATAGCAAGAACAATCAGAATCAAAATCAGTTCCAGATGGGTATTAACCCGGAGGTAGCAGAGGGCGCATACTCAAACTTGGCTCTCATCACACATTCAAGTTCGGATTTCATCCTTGACTTCGCTTGCGCGCTGCCAGGAATGCCACAGCCTCAGATCAAGAGCCGTGTCATCATGGCCCCAGAGCATGCCAAGCGTTTGTTGCAGGCTTTGCAGAGCAATATCTACAACTACGAGCAGACATTCGGTGCCATCAAGTTGCCAGCTGCTCCTGAAGAGCCAATCGCTCCTTTCAAAATACCTAAGGGCGAGGCTTAAATGCAGATGTTAGCATACTCTCTAAGACTAAATTAACCCATAAAAAGGCTATCTGCTTTTTAATTTTCGTGTCTAAAAGTTATATTAAGTTAAATTTTGGCTTAATGCAAGATTTGCCATTTAATTAATTAGGTGATTTGAAGGAAAAGTCGTAACTTTGCACCCCGAAAAGCCCTTTTGGAGTGGCTTCTTTCAAAATATGGTTAGACAATAATAAAAATAATATATAAATTAAAAAGTAAAATTATGCCTACTATTTCACAATTGGTAAGAAAAGGCAGACAGGTTTTGGCAGACAAGAGCAAGTCGCCAGCTTTGGACTCATGTCCTCAGCGTCGTGGTGTTTGCGTTCGTGTCTATACCACAACTCCTAAGAAGCCTAATTCAGCAATGCGTAAGGTTGCTCGTGTTCGTTTGACAAACTCTAAGGAGGTTAACTCTTACATCCCAGGAGAGGGTCACAATTTGCAGGAGCACTCAATCGTGTTGGTTCGTGGTGGTCGTGTTAAGGACCTCCCAGGTGTGCGTTATCACATCGTTCGTGGTACTCTTGATACCGCAGGTGTAGCCAACCGCACACAGCGTCGTTCTAAGTACGGTGCAAAGCGTCCAAAGGCAAAGAAGTAATTCTAGAAAGGACAAAATCCGAAGCTCACGATCGGAGAAGGTCGGGAGTTTAGGAAAGACAAGATTTTTTATTTAAACGTTTTGCTGGAGAAGTAAATAGGTTGAGTAAATGTTCGGGTGCGAACGTTGAAGAACAGTAAACAGCCTCCGCAGAATTAAAAATTTTCAATTTAAAATGAGAAAAGCAAAACCAAAGAAGCGTGTGATCCTTCCAGATCCAGTCTTCAACGACCAAAAGGTCTCTAAGTTCGTAAATCATTTGATGTATGATGGTAAGAAGAATACATCTTATGAGATTTTCTACAATGCACTTGATACAGTAAAGGCTAAGATGTCCAACGAGGAGAAGTCTGCACTTGAGATTTGGAAGCAGGCCCTCGACAACATCACTCCCCAGGTGGAGGTGAAGAGCCGCCGTATTGGTGGTGCAACCTTCCAGGTTCCTACTGAAATTCGTCCAGACCGCAAGGAGAGCATCTCTATGAAGAACTTGATCGCTTTCGCTCGCAAGCGTGGTGGTAAGACCATGGCAGACAAGTTGGCTGCTGAGATCATGGACGCTTACAACAACCAGGGCGGCGCATTCAAGCGTAAGGAAGATATGCATCGTATGGCTGAGGCTAACCGTGCATTTGCTCACTTTAGATTCTAATTTAATTAAATAGGTAAAAAGAAAATGGCAAATCGCGATTTACATTTGACACGTAACATCGGTATCATGGCGCATATCGATGCTGGTAAGACAACAACGTCTGAGCGTATCTTGTTCTACACAGGTAAGACTCACAAGATCGGTGAGGTGCACGATGGTGCCGCTACCATGGACTGGATGGCTCAGGAGCAGGAGCGTGGTATCACTATCACATCTGCTGCTACAACATGTAACTGGAACTATCTTGGCAAGTCATACAAGATTAACTTGATCGATACTCCGGGACACGTTGACTTTACCGCAGAGGTTGAGCGCTCACTTCGTGTACTCGATGGTGCTGTTGCTACATATTCCGCAGCCGACGGTGTTCAGCCACAGTCTGAGACTGTATGGCGCCAGGCTGACAAGTACAATGTACCTCGTATTGGTTATGTAAACAAGATGGACCGTTCCGGTGCTAACTTCTTCGAGACAGTTCAGCAGATGAAGGACATCCTGGGTGCTAATCCAATTGCTATTCAGATTCCTATTGGTGCAGAGGAGAACTTCAAGGGTGTAGTTGACCTTATCAAGATGAAGGCTATCCTTTGGCACGACGAGACTATGGGTGCTGAGTATGACGTAGAGGACATCCCTGCTGATTTGGCTGACGAGGCTGCCGAGTGGCGTGACAAGTTGCTCGAGGGCGCAGCTAACTTCGACGATGAGGTGATGGAGCTTTATCTCGAGGGTAAGGATGTTCCAGAGGACAAGATTCTCGCTGCTATCCGCAAGGGTTGCTGCGCTATGGAGTGCTGTCCTATGTTGCTCGGTTCTTCATACAAGAACAAGGGTGTTCAGCCATTGCTCGACTATGTTTGCGCATTCTTGCCTTCTCCAATGGATACACCTGCTATCATGGGTACCAACCCTGATACAGACGAGGAAGAGGATCGCAAGCCATCTGAGGCAGAGCCAACATCTGCTCTCGCATTTAAGATCGCTACCGACCCATTCATGGGCCGCTTGGTGTTCTTCCGTGTTTACTCAGGTAAGGTTGAGGCTGGTTCTTATGTCTATAACCCACGTTCCGGCAAGCGCGAGCGCATCAGCCGCTTGTTCCAGATGAACTCTAAGCAGGAGATTCCAATGGACTCTATCGACGCTGGTGATATCGGCGCAGGTGTAGGTTTCAAGGATATCCGTACCGGTGATACACTCTGTGACGAGGATCACCCAATCGTATTGGAGTCTATGACATTCCCAGACACAGTGATCTCTATCGCAGTAGAGCCTAAGAGCCAGGCCGACATCGCCAAGATGGACAACGGTCTCGCTAAGTTGGCCGAGGAAGACCCAACCTTCACCGTACGTACCGACGAGCAGAGTGGCCAGACCATCATCTCTGGTATGGGTGAGCTTCACTTGGATATCATTATCGACCGTTTGAAGCGTGAGTTCAAGGTTGAGTGTAACCAGGGTAAGCCTCAGGTGAACTACAAGGAGGCTATCACCAAGACAGCTCAGAGCCGTGAGACTTACAAGAAGCAGTCTGGTGGTCGTGGTAAGTTCGCTTGTATTGACGTAACCATCGGTCCTAAGGACGAGGATTACAAGGAGGGCGACTTGCAGTTCATCAACGAGGTTAAGGGTGGTAACGTTCCTAAGGAATTCATCCCATCCGTACAGAAGGGCTTCGCTGACTGCTTGTCAAACGGTGTGCTCGGTGGCTTCCCAATGACAGGTTTGAAGGTGACTTTGACCGATGGTAGCTTCCACCCAGTTGACTCCGACCAGTTGTCGTTCGAGTTGGTTGCACACCAGGCATTCAAGGTACTTTGCCCTAAGGCAGGCCCAGTTTTGATGGAGCCTATCATGAAGGTAGAGGTTGTGACTCCAGAAGAGAACATGGGTGACGTAATCGGCGACTTGAACAAGCGTCGTGGTCTCGTTCAGGGTATGGAGGAAGGCCGTAGCGGTGCCCGCATCGTGAAGGCAATGGTTCCATTGGCAGAGATGTTCGGTTACGTGACAGCTTTGCGTACCATCACTTCCGGTCGTGCCACAAGCTCTATGGAGTATGATCACCACGCACCACTTTCTTCAACCATCGCCAAGGCGGTGTTGGAGGAGGTTAAGGGTCACGCAGAACTCCTTTAATGAAGAAATAACGGTAAGATGAGGCGCTGTCTAGCGAATGACTCTTAGACAGCGTACCTCTTCTTCC
>CAVGEN010000027.1:0-23753 GCA_963628185.1 Waltera intestinalis
CCCTGCTCTGCATGCTGATGTTGATGATCGGTTACTCCAGCTATGCGCTCATCGTCATCCGCTCATCCGCCAATCCTCCGATGGACCAGAACTCTCCCGAGGACATTTTTACCCTGGGTAGCTACCTGAGCCGCGACCAGTATGGCGACCGCCCTCTGTTCTACGGACAGGCATACACCTCGCAGGTGGCACTCGAAGTGGAGGGCAACATGTGCAAGCCCGTGATGAAGGAAGGTGCTCCAGTATATCAGCGCAAGGAGAAAGCCTCGGCCGACGAGAAGGACTCCTACTTCGTGGTAAGTCACAAGAACAAATACAAGTACGCGCAAAACATGCTCTTCCCACGTATGTACGACGCAGGCCATGCACAGGCATACGAGGACTGGATGGGCGGCGTAGAGGGTACTGAGGTGCCGTACGACCGTTGCGGAGAGAACATCATGGTGAAGGTACCTTCCCAGATAGACAACATCCGCTTCTTCCTCTCCTACCAATGCAACTTCATGTACTGGCGTTACTTCATGTGGAACTTCGCCGGCCGACAGAACGACATTCAGGGCAACGGCGAACCAGAGCACGGCAACTGGATTACCGGTTTCTCATTCATCGACAATGCGATGCTGGGCGACCAGAGCAAGTTGCCAGATGACTTGAAACAGAACAAGGGACACAACGTGTTCTACTGTATGCCGCTCATTCTCGGTCTCATCGGCCTCTTCTGGCAGGCATGGTACACCCGCAAGCGCAAGGTGGTGAAGAACGGAAAGGAAGTGGAAGAGGTGCTCCCTATCGGCATCCAGCAGTTCTGGGTGGTCTTCTTCCTGTTCTTCATGACGGGTCTTGCCATCGTCATCTACCTGAACCAGACACCAATGCAGCCACGTGAGCGCGACTACGCCTACGCAGGTTCGTTCTATGCCTATGCTATCTGGTGTGGTCTCGGCGTACTCGCCATCCTCGACCTCTTGAAGAAGAAGGCGAAGCTCAGTGGCGTAGCCATATCAGCCATCGTGGCAATAGTGACCTTGCTTGTGCCTATCCAGATGGCATCGCAGACCTGGGACGACCACGACCGCTCAAACCGTTACACCTGCCGGGACTTCGGACAAAACTACCTGATGTCGCTTCAGGAAAAGGGCAACCCAATCATCTTCACCAACGGAGACAACGACACCTTCCCACTCTGGTACAACCAGGAAGTAGAGGGCGTGGGAACAGATGCCCGCGTATGTAACTTGAGCTACCTGCAGACCGACTGGTACATCGACCAGATGAAGCGACCAGCCTACAACTCCCCATCCGTGCCTATCAGTTGGCCACGTCTCGACTTCTGTTCGGGCACCAACGAGTACGTATCCGTGGAGCCAGAGGCAAAGCAACAGATACTCAACTTCTACAAGGAGCACCCAGAGGAGGCAAAGCAGCAGTTTGGCGACGATCCGTTCGAGTTGAAGAACATCCTGAAGAACTGGGTACGCAGCAAGAACCCAGACATGCACATGATACCTACCGACACCCTCTATGTCACCATCGACAAGGAGGCAGTGAAGAAGAGTGGCATGATGATGGCTTCCGACAGCATCCCCGACAAGATGGTCATCTCCCTCACCGGCAAGAACGCCCTCTACAAGGGCGACCTGATGATGCTGGAGATGATAGCCCAGTGCAACTGGACCCGTCCTATCTACGTAGCACTTACCGTAGGCGAGGACAACTACATGAACCTCGGCGACAACTTCGTGCAGGAAGGCCTTGTCAACCGTATCACTCCGTTCACCACCAACAAGCCTGGTGCCAAGAACTTCGACACGGAGAAGGCATACCATAACATCATGACCCGATTCAAGTTCGGCAATCTGAAACAGAAGGGACTCTACATCGACGAGACCACCATGCGTATGTGTTACACCCACCGCCGTCTGTTGGCTCAGACTGCCCTCCAGTTGATAGCAGAGCACAAAAACAAGAAGGCTCTCGACATCTTGAAGAAGGCAGACGTAGAGATACCAGACTACAATGTGCCTATCGACTACATGAGCGGCGGACTCGACATGGCTCGCTGTTGGGCCATGACAGGCAACAAGCAGAAGTCAGCCGAGTATCTGGGCAAGGTTTGGAAGACCGCAAGCCAGTATCTGAGCTACTATCTGTCGCTCGACACCAATCGATTCATGCAAGCACAGACCGACTGCGTACGTCAGATTATGATTATGCAGAGTGCGTGCGAGGTAGCAAGCATGGTGGATGCCAAGACTGCCAAGAAGTACGAGGACCAGCTCAACAAGCTCTACACCTTGTATCACGGCAGGGGCGGACAAATGCCACACGCAGGCAACTAACCCTAGAGACCGCAAGCTAACTCTGACAACACAGAATCGCTTATACATTATATATTATAGGGCAGCCAACCACTGCCCTATAATTTTATACAATCCTAAGCAAACAGACGTATGGGCGTCTCATTCATCAACCGTAAAAGAACTTTCACATGTTTATAGAGCAACCTGCCAAATGGCTTAGATGGCTTTACCCAAAGGCAATCTGGAGAATGAATCCAAAGGAACATTCAGTGTATCTGACCTTCGACGACGGTCCGATACCCGAATCCACCCCCTTCATCCTAGAAACACTGAGGAAGTACAACGTCAAGGCCACGTTCTTCATGGTGGGCGAGAACGTATTGCGCAACCACGACCTCTACAACCAAATCCTGGCAGAGGGACACCAGGTGGGCAACCATACTTTCAACCACATCGGAGCCTTCAAGCACCGCGTCATCTCATACGTACTCAACACCAACAAGGCAAACGACCTGATACACGCCCACCTGTTCCGTCCGCCTCATGGCTGGATGCGTCCAAGCGAGTACTGGTGGTTGCACCGCACGTACAAGGTTATCATGTGGGACTTGGTGACCCGCGACTACTCCAAGTGGCTCACGGCAGAAGACGTGGTGAACAACGTGAAGCGATATGCCCGAAACGGCAGCATCATCACCTTCCACGACTCCGTGAAGAGCATCGACAAGCTCAAGATCGCCCTCCCTCAAGCCATCGAATGGCTGCAAGCACAAGGATATGAATTTAAGATATTTGAATAGACAATGAGCAAAAGAATCAATAGTTACCAAGCAGTAGCAAGTTTCGTGCGTGCCTTCTTCGAGGCATACGCCCGCGGCATCATGGATGCCACAGTCGAAGACAACGACTTCCAGAAGAAAAACGACCCCAAGCAGATCAAGCAGATGATGCTTGAACACTACGGCGAAGTGAACCAATATTATTTCGACATCATGTTCTCCACACTCGTGCGCCTCAGCTACCCCACCGTCGAGGAAGCCAACGAACGCATGAAGAGAAACTTCGAGGCGATGAAGCAAGCCGACAAGAACTACGAGCCAACGATGATCGACTACTTGCGCATAGCCTGCAAGAGTCCGCAGCTCTACAAGGCGATGGAGGCGGAATACAAGCGCAACTTCACCTGGCTCTTGCAAGGCAAGTTCACGTCGATTGAGGAGCACGTGCGCGACTATACCCACGGCATCCTCATCAGTCTCGCCGACGAGCCTATGGCCATCCACCTGTTAGTGCGCATCATCGTGAAGGCCTACGCCGCCGGCTTGAAATGCGGCAGCAAGGAGGGCGACCAGCATCAGCTCCACATGCCCACCCTGCACGGCATGCTCCTCAACAACGTGAACATCCTCTTGAACGAATCTCCCCTCAAAGGTGACACGGAAGACCCTGTGGCCCTCTTCAAGGAAGCCTGCAAGAACGAGGAAGAAAACATCAATGTATTGTTTAACACCCTGAACGACACCATGAAAGAACTGGCAGAAGAATAAAGAAGAAACACGACTGCAACAATACGTTCAAAGCATTGTATCATCATTGCATACTTCTTGTAATCTAATACCACTACCTTTGCACTCAGAAAAGATTACCAATAAGACAACAAGAAAATGAAAAAGGAAACAATAGCAAAAGGTAGTATGCTCATGATGACCATGCTTGTGAGCGGCAATTTGCTGGCAGGTACGCCAGAACTGGAAGGCAACGCCACCAACAACAGTACACCAAAAGCCAACCGCATCCTCGTAATTGGCGCACAGGACAACGTAAAGTCGAACTATTTCGTAGCAGACATGTTGGCGGAAGACACGCAAATCAACCCCGACAGCGTATGCTATATATATAATAAGGTGATAGAGAACAACCTCTCCCTACTCGCCAAGAGCAAGAAGACCAACTACACCTTTATAGACGGAAACAACATCCAAGACACCTACAACGACATCTTGGATGACATCAAGACCACAGGCGAGGGCGAGAACCAAGCATCAGACCTCAGTCTCGTCAATGCCACCCAACTCCGTGGAATGCTCGACCAGGCAGGAGCAGATTACCTCCTCTTGCTCGACACCCACTACCTAAAGTATCAAGAAGTACCATTCAAGACCATCTTCCACTACGTGAACTACTCGCTCTACGATGGCAACAAGAAGAAACTGGCACAAGGCAGCAACTACTTCACATCCATCAACCCACAGTCGGAACAACAGATGTGCAAGTCTAGCCGAAAGAGTACCGCCAAGATGCTGGATGACGTGGCAAGCACACTCACCGCCATGAAAAAGTAAAAGACAAAACTTCGGAAACATCCAAGGCGTTCCGAAACAAAAATAAACAAAAATCAAATCATTTATGAGTTCAATTCGCATCGTAGCCGCAGCGGCATTGCTGGCGGCAGGTGGAACGACGTGCCTTTACGCACAGAACACACGTGCCACTGTAACAGGAAAAATCGTGGATAACACCAAGGAGCCAGTGATAGGAGCCATGGTAACCGTCAAGAACGAATCGACAGGTTTCAGCGTATCCACCACAACAGACGCAAACGGAAACTACACCATCCGTGAGATTCCTCTCGGCTCACCTTATACCATCACCGCCACATACATTGGCTATGGCGACCAAAAGCGCACAGGCTACACACTCAACCAAGGCGATATGCTACGCATCAACTTCACCATGAGTGACGAAAGCCTGGAACTGAAAGAAATCGAGGTAGTAGCCAACTCACTGAAAAAGAACGTGGACAACGAGGGAGCCTCTACCAGCGTCACAGCTCAAGACATCAAGAAATTGCCTGTCAACGGTCGTAACTTCACCTCGCTCATCGACCTCTCCCCTCTGAGCAACGGCATGAACCTCAGCGGCCAGCTCGCCTCATCCACAGGTTTCAATATCGACGGTATGTCTTCCAAGAACCCGATTTCCGGCGGAGCAGCAAACACCCGCAAAGGTAGCCCATACGCCATGACGATGGAAGCCGTGCGAGAATTCAAGGTGGTAACCAATGCTTACGACGTAACATACGGTCGTGCCGGCGGCGGTCTCATCAATGCCGTAACACAGTCGGGCACCAACACGCTCAAGGGTACAGCCTTCAGCTATCTGCGAACAGACTGGCTCGCCAGCCAATACGACATACTCGGCAACAAGCGCACCTCCGACTTCTCCACCTACCAATACGGATTCTCTCTCGGTGGTCCTATCATCAAGGACCGACTCCACTTCTTCGTGGCATGGGACCACCAACAGGACACCAAACCCCTTCGTATCGCCGACATCCACGGCACATCCGACGAGTCGCAATACAATCTCTCACAATCCACACTCGCTGCCTTCACCAAGATTGCACAAGAGAAATACGGATTGTCAGAACAAGCACAGACAGGTTCGTTTGACAAGAAATCAAGCACCAACTCCGTGTTTGCACGCATCGACTGGCAAATCACCCCGACCAACTTGCTCAGCGTACGCAACAACCTGAACATCAACAAGCAACCATACAGCCAGGGCGACAACACCACCATCAACTTCCTTGAGTCATACTCCGACTGCAATACCACAGACAACAGTTTGATGGCCTCCCTTCGCAGCGTATTCGGTCCCAAGATAACCAATGAGGCTAAGTTGCAGTGGATGTACTCCATGGAAGAGACGAAGCCCAACAGTTTACTGCCCAACGGAACGATACCTCGCGCCATCGTGCAAAACGTAGCCTCCGAGGTAGATGGCAAGACCTTGATGACCAACATACAGATAGGTGGACAACGATTCACCCCGGAAAACTTCCACGATAATGTTTATCAATTCGTAGATAACCTGTTGATCAACGCTGGCAAAATCAACTACACCGTGGGACTTGACTTCATGTACTCACACCTCTCCTCACTCTATGGCAGCGAAACCAACGGACGCTTCTATTTCAATGGTCTCGAAAGTTTCCAAAACATGACCCCTTACCGCTATGCACGCGACGTATTCATGATAGAGGGCGAGGAGAACCAAAAGGTGAAACAGCGCATCGTGAACGCTGGTATCTACGGACAGATGCACACACAACTATTCGAAGGGTTCGACCTCACCGCAGGTGTTCGCATCGACAACGCCTCATATCTTGACCACGGCAACTACTACGAGCCTGCCGACCGCCTGCTCGGAGTAAGGACTGACAAGGGTATCGGTCTATTCTTGATACAACCAAGATTGCAGTTGCAATGGGATATCAACAACAAGCACACCGACATTCTGAAACTGGGCGGAGGCATCTTCGCTTCCGACATCAACAACTATGCGACAGTGAACAGCCAAGTGTTCGACGGAAGCCGCATCGTAAGCATCGACACACAGGACGCAAGCCTCATCCCTACGCCCAACTTCCCCAGCTACCGCCAGAACCCTTCCACTGCGCCAGGTTCCGACTTGCTGAAGAATCCAAACGTGGAGAAGCTCGTTACCATCAACTGTAACAAAGAAGGCTCCAAGGTGCCAACCATCTACAAGGCCAACCTCTCATACACCCACTACTTCAACGACCGTTTCAAGATGGGCGTGGCAGGCTACATGACGTTGGCACGTCACAACTATCTCTACATCGACAAGAACATGGTGGACGAACCATACTTCCGTCTGGAGAACGAGGGCGGACGTGGTGTATATGTGCCAGCAAGCAGCATCGACGCCAAGGGTAACACCAACTGGCTAGAAGGTCGCAAGACAAAGGAGATAGGCCGTGTACTGGAACTCAATACCATCGGCAAGGTCAACCAGTTCGCCTTTGTCATCGACGGTAGTTGGAGATACTACAAGGACGGATTCCTATCTTTCAGCTATACATGGAACAGCGTGAAAGACAACAACACCTACAATGGCGACGTGGCAAACACCTCTACCCTCGTCAAGATGGTTAAGGACGACCCTCGCGACATGAGCGAACTTGCATACAGCAACAACCAGTTCCGTCACAAATTGGTGGTTTACGGCACAGCCCCAACCTTCTGGGGAATCCAGGCTGGCATCCGCTTCTCCGGCATCGGAGGCACACGCTACTCCACCATCGTGGGTGGCAACGTGAACGGTGACTTCGTGTCAACCAACGACCTCGCCTTCATCTTCGACCCCAACGACCCCAACACTGACGAAAACATCCGCAAGGGCTTCGAGACCTTGATGGCGAACCCCAACGTGCAGGAAGGCTTCAAAGAATACTTACGCAACCACTACGGAAAGATGGCAGAGCGCAACGGTGGCGTAAACGGGTTCTACGGCACCTTCGACCTCCACTTGGAGAAAGCCTTCAAGCTCTACAAGACGCACGCCCTAGAGATTTCACTCGACATCTTCAATGTCGCCAACCTGCTCAACAAAGACTGGGGTGTAGGCAGAAATCTCTCTTACGTACCTCTGTACTACATCACCGGGTTCGATCAGACAAAGAAACAATACAAGTATGCTGTAAATACCAACGCCGGTGTGGCTAGCGGAAACGGAAATCCTTACCAATGCCAACTCGGAGTAAGATATAGATTCTAGAAGAAAGAACGAAAATGAAAAAGACTAGTATGATTTTGTGCGGATTGATGCTCATGTCATCATCCGCCATGGCTCAAGTAAAAGTCATCGCCCACCGTGGTTACTGGAACAGCCCGGGCGCAGCCCAAAACTCCATTGCGTCCATGAGAAACGCCCAAAAAGCAGGAGCATGGGGAAGCGAGTTTGACGTACACATCACCACAGACGGCGTGATTGTCGTAAACCACGACGATGACATCCATGGGGTTATCATAGAGGATGCCAAATATGCAGACATCAAGAATATGAAACTTGCCAACGGCGAGACCATCTCCACCCTTTCCGAGTACTTGAAGGAAGGCAAGAAGCTAGCCCCCATGCAACTCATTCTGGAAATCAAGACCCATCAGACCCCAGAGCGAGAAGACCGTTGCGTAAAGGCGTGCCTCGACTTGGTGAAAACCGCAGGCATGGAAAAACAAGTAGATTACATCTCGTTCAGCATGCACGCTTGCGAAGAAGTTGTCAAACAGAATCCCCAGGCAAAGGTTTATTACCTAGGGAGCGACGTGGCACCCGACATCATCAAGCAAAAAGGATTCGCTGGCATCGACTATTACGGAGGTGCGCTCATCAAGAACCCTGCATGGATCAAGCAGAGCCACGACTTGGGTATGAAGGTAAACGTTTGGACAATCGACGAGATGAAAGCTATCCAACAATGCGTGAACTCGGGAGTAGATTTCATCACCACCGACAAGCCCGAGGAAGCCAAGAAGATTGCCGAAGGCAAACTCAAGTTCTAATATCGCCTTGTCATAATCTCTCAAAAAGGGCCTTATTCGTGAGAATAAGACCCTTTCTTATTTTACTGTAACCTGCAGCCTGTCTCTATCAGACAGCCAAACTGTCCTAGGCAGACAATCTCCGTCACCTTAACATTCAAGTTCACAACAGGACACAGAGAAAGTATCTTTACTGCATATCATACACCACCTGCATGAGTTTCTTGCCGAGTGCATCAGCCTCTTCCATGGTAGAAGCCTCGCTATATACACGGATGATAGGTTCGGTGTTGCTCTTGCGAAGGTGTACCCACTTGTCGGGGAAGTCGAGTTTCACACCGTCAATGTCAGTGACGGTCACATCCTTCTCCTGACCATACATCTCCTTCACCTTCACGAGGATGGCATCCACATCGGTGGAAGGAGTCAAGTCGATACGGTTCTTGGCTATGAAATAGTTAGGGAAGGAAGCACGAAGTTCGCTCACCTTGCATCCCTTGTGCGCCAAACTGCTCAGGAAGAGGGCGATACCCACCAAGGCATCACGTCCATAATGGCTTTCTGGATAGATGACACCACCATTTCCCTCGCCACCGATGACAGCATTCACATCCTTCATCTTGGTAGTCACGTTCACCTCGCCGACGGCAGCAGCGGTATAGACACCACCATGCTTCTCTGTCACATCACGAAGGGCACGAGTAGAAGAGAGGTTGCTCACGGTGTTGCCCGGAGTCTTGCCAAGCACATAGTCGGCAACGCTCACCAAGGTATATTCCTCGCCAAACATCTTGCCGTCCTCGCAGATGAAAGCCAAGCGATCCACATCGGGATCAACTACGATACCCATGTTATATCCGCCCTTCTTCAACTCGCCCATGATTCCGGCAAGGTTCTTCTCCAATGGCTCTGGATTGTGAGCGAAGTCACCATTTGCCTCGCCATTGAGGAATGTATATTCCACGCCGAGCGCATCAAGCAACTCTGGAAGGATGATGCCACCCACGGAGTTGATGGAATCGACACACACCTTGAAGTGAGCCTTCTTGATAGCCTCCACATCCACGAGTTTCAAGGCTAGCACGGAGTCGATGTGACGCTTGTTGAAGGTATTGTCCTCTGTATATTTACCGAGATGATCCACATCGGCATACTCGAAATCTTCCTTCTCGGCGATGGCGAGCACCTCGTTGCCATTGGCAGCCGTCAGAAACTCTCCCTTGTCGTTGAGGAGCTTGAGGGCGTTCCACTGACGTGGATTGTGGGAAGCCGTGATGATGATGCCACCAGCCGCGCCACTCATGGTAACAGCCAACTCGGTGGTAGGGGTAGTGGCAAGCCCGATGTTGAGCACGTCATATCCCATACCCATCAAAGTACCGCAAACCACATTCTTCACCATCTCGCCTGAGATACGTGCGTCCCGCCCCACGACAATAGTATTGCTATCAGAAGCACCGCTACGACGGATAAAGGTAGCGTAAGCAGAAGTAAACTTCACGATGTCGAGCGGATTGAGAGTATCGCCCGCTGGCCCGCCAATAGTACCGCGGATGCCAGATATCGACTTGATTAATGTCATAATATTCTTGATTATAAATCCATATATAAGAAAAGCAGAAAGGAGACTATAGTCCTTTCTGCAATGTCATATCATACAAGCAAGCGTTCACATTGCCCGCAGCCGTGGTCGATCCATAGGTGTGAGGCACCAGGATGCGCACATGGGCAATCTTCTCGCCTTCTGAATTGCCACGGCCTATCTTTACCCAAGAGAAGGGAATAAGCCAGCCCGAAGGAACGGTGCCACTATAGCTGCCAGTGTATGAACTGTAATTGTAAGTGATGCAAAATATACTTTTCGCAGGCTCGACAAACAAGCCGCTAAATGTACCAGAGTTGTTGGTCACCTTCATCTTATCTACATAATAAGAATAGCCTGTATAGTTGTTGCTGCAAGTCAAAGCATCGTCGCAAATCTTTGCCCTCGTATTAACATTGTACTCGCTAAAACGAACCAACACTTCCGCTGACTCACCTTTTGGGATATAGTCACCACATCCCTGCTCTATTACCTGCATATAGATACCATTGCTCTCGAAGAGAACATATTCATTGTTGGTGGCGGACGTATCGGTCAAAACGATGCTAGGATTCGTCTTCTTGGCATCCCAACGCTCCTGGAACTGCTTCTCGGTAATCACCTTGATATTCTCATTGCGCAAGAAAGCACTGATGGAGTCAAGCTCACGCTTCCGCTGGTCGGCGTAGGTCTCTGTATCACTGCAGGCAGCCATCGAAAAAAGTGCTGCGAACGCAATCACGATATATAAAATCTTCTTCATTATTATATAAAATCTTCTTTTTTAGCGACAAAGGTACAAAAAAGATAACAGACTACCGATAGATAGTAGGTGATTTTATTATTATTTATCACTTTTTATCGCAATAGATGCGCATATGCCTCAATGGCTTGACAGGCAATACGCTCAGCCTCCTCTATCGTGCAGTTTACCTTGCCGCCCGAAGCATTTAGATGACCACCCCCGTTGAAGAAGTCGGCTGCCACCTTGTTACAAGGGAAATCATCCACCGAGCGAAGGCTCACCAAGACGCGATTCTTGACCTCTGTATCTTCTCGCAGAGAGATAGACAACTTCATGCCCTTGATACAAAGAGGCTCGTTGACCAATCCCTCCAAGTCACCCTTGGTAAAGTGGTATCGCTCCATCTCCTTGCTCGTCACACAATAGTAAGAGGCATGCAAATCCTCAAAGACATGCAACTTTTTATCCATCAAGTGCCCACGGAAGCGAATGGCATCCGAACTGTAGTTGTTGAATACCTTGCGATATATCTTATCCTTGTTTATATCCTTGGTCAGCAACTCACCGATGATTACATATAATACCGGGTCGTTGGAATTGTAGATAAAACCACCAGTATCGGTCATCATGCCACAGTACACGCAGTTCGCCCAACGCTTGTCCAACGCCTCGAAGCCACCCAATTGCCATACCAGCCGAAACACCAACTCACATGTACTGCTTGCCTGAGGACGCGACACCAACAGTTCGACTGGCAACAAAGGGTTCAAGTGGTGGTCTATCATCACCTTCTTGGACGTACAGGATGTCAGCACCGACTCCATCTCGTCAAGTCGTCCAGCCCCATTGAAGTCAAGACAGAACACGAGGTCAGCCTCCTCGAAAGCTTTCTTCACCTGTTCGGGGTGCTTGTCATATCTCACAATATGCTCCGTGCCAGGCAACCACTGCAGGAAGTCGGGCATCATGTCGGGAATGCAAATCTTGGGGTCCTTGCCTAGCGACTGCAAATAATAAGCCCAGCCAAGGGACGAACCGATGGCATCACCATCGGGCGACTTATGGCTGCATATCACAATACGCTGAGAAGCCGCTATCAACTCTCGTAAGGTAGCGGCTTCTTGATCTTTTAATATGTTTATATCCATTATGGAATGGTTTCTAAAAACATTAGAAGAGTTTGTTTGGATAAACACCCTCGTCGATAAGGCTCTGAATCTTATCCACCACACTCTGACGGTCGGCAGCGTAAGTTACGCCAAACCACTTGCTGGTGGTATCGAGCACCTTCACCGTGGCGGTACCCTCGTTGATGAGTTTGTTGACCATCAATGGGATGAAGAACTCAGCCTTCTTGTTTTCCATATTCTTAGGGTCGCTCAAGAACTCCTTGAAGTAAGCCTCGCTATGATCGAAGTAGTCTGGAGTAAAGCCCCATACATTCATAGACACTGGTGTGTTGTCTTCCACGGCAACCCACTTGCCTTCCTCGTCCTTGTAAGACACCTTGCCGTCGATGCGCATAATCTCGGTGCGCTCCACGCAGGTGGTCAAGTTCTCGTCGGCATCCTTAGAGCAGATACCACGAGCCACGGTACCATTGTCGCTCAAGGTGTTGCCTACACGGAAACCTACCATTGCATAACGATTCTTGCTCCCCTCAGGAAGTTCGGAAAGGAACTTGCCGATAACCATGAAGCAGTCACGGTTGTAGAAGTCATCGCAGTTGATAACGCAGAAAGGCTCCTTGATGATGTCCTTTGCCATCAACACGGCATGGTTGGTGCCCCATGGCTTCTCACGGCCTTCTGGCACAGAGAAACCCTCAGGGAGATCGTCTAAAGCCTGGAAGCAGAGTTCTGCAGGGATATGTCCCTCATATTTAGAAAGGATTTTCTCACGGAACTGATCCTCAAAGTCCTTGCGGATAACGAAAACGATTTTGCCGAAGCCCGCCTGGATGGCATCATAGATGCTGTAGTCCATGATGGTCTCACCGTTGGGTCCTAGACCGTCGAGCTGTTTCAAACCTCCGTAGCGGCTTCCCATGCCAGCCGCCAAAAGCAATAGTGTTGGTTTCATATTTATATTAATTAATAGTTGATAGTTCAATACTGATGCAAAAGTAATAAAAAAAATGCGAGTGGCATTATATTTCCTTGTTTTTTTTTGATTTACATCAAAAAAAATCAGAAAGGATAGCCCACCGCCAAGTGCAAGCTATGCGAATCCTTGAACTTTGGTATGTTGTAGAATCCTCCCTTGCCTGTTTCGTATGGCACGTGAAGCCCAACTCCCCAGTCCAGTCGGATGACAAACATACCCATATCGTATCTCACACCGACACCTGTGCCCACAGCCATCTGCTTGAGGAAGTTCTTGGCATCGAACTTGCCGTTTTGGTTATACTCCTGCTCGTGGAAATTCCACACATTACCCATGTCGAGGAAGATAGCACCATAAAGGTCGCCCCATATCTTGGGACGATATTCGAGGTTGGCGACAAACTTCATGTCGCCGATCTGGTCGATGTAGGAATACTTACTATTGGCAGGCTGAAATTCTCCCGGACCGACACTCCGCACATTGAAGGCACGGATGCTATTGGCACCACCGACATAGAACTGTTCATAGTAAGGTGCTTTCTCGGTATTGCCATAGCTCCATATCACACCCATATTGATATGTCCCACCAAGGTGGAAGTCTCTGCCAAACGCCAATATTTCACAAAGTCGGTCTCCAACTTCAGGAACTGCGCAAATGGGTTCTTAAACATCTGCTTGTCCTTGTCGTTCCACTTTCTGCCTGCCGCCAGGTAGCCCAATGCCAAGATATTGCCAGCCTCGCTCACGGTCGTGGACCAAGTGACCGGATTACGATAACTGACAGGACTGTTGTAGGTATAAGTATAGCTCATCTTTGGCACAAACTGGTCGCGCATCGAAATCTGAAGATAGGGATGCTGGGCTATCACACTATCGAAGGCTGCGGTACGAGAGTTCATATACTCGTAGGACAACACCAGCGGACTAAACGAATGATGATGCTGCGCCGAGGTTGCCCAGTCGTAGGTCAACTCTCCCGACACCACGTGGCGGCGGAAATAGCCGGCACGGTTCAGCACGTTCATGGAAGCCTTGACCGTTGTGGTCGGCGTACCATAAAACCTCTTAGGATAATGACCTGCCCGAAGGCGTCGCTCGTTCTGAGCCATCGTTCGGAAGGCATTCCAAGGGGTTATGATACGTGGGAAAGACAAAGACACGTCCGAACCATATTCGTAGGAATTGATTCTCGTTGACTTGGAGCCGGTCTTATTGATGGTCTGCCACTCGTAGGAACCATGGAAGTTGATGTCCAACTTCTCTCCTCCCCTGAAAGCATTACGCTTGGTGAGACCCACCACCAGCTCTGGCCCGACACGCCCCGTGGTTTTTCCTCTGGCATTGGTCTCCACGTAGAAATCGTAGGGTTTGTCAAACACCAAGTCGATGTTGGCATCCAACGTATCGCTATACACAACGCATCCATCGTCAAGACGCTGTTCGACGGCAGGTTCGTTTCTTGGCGTAAACTGTATGCTGGAGTAGCTGAACAAGCCCATAGACTGAAGGTGACGCTTCGCCGCCTCCTCATTCTCCACTTTATAGAGGCGACGTGGGAAAAGCTTCAAGTCTTTCAACACGATGCCAGCACGTATCGGCATCTTACGACCATTATAGCGGAAGCTCAGGCGACCTCTCACCAAAGAGTCTTTCAACTCTTCCATAAACTGCTTTCGGAAATTGAGGTTTACCTTGCCCACATAGTAACGGCGATATGCCATGGTGTCGATGCTGTCTGCCATCACCAACTTGACCCGCACTTTACCTGGAGCGGCAAGTGTATCGGCCAAATATGATGCGTAACCGTTCTTATAATAATAATAGCCGTTGTTGCGAAACAGACGGGTCAGTCGCTGTCGCTCTTGTTCCAACTGGGAAACATTGAAAGGACTTCCCCTCCTAATCACCGCCTGGCTCAAAGTAGAATCTATCAGATGCCGCCCAGCCTCAGGAAACCCTAGATACCGAACGGAATCCAACGTCCAAAGATGTCCCAGATTGACTCGATAAGCCACCTTTGCTTTCTTGGGATTTCTCTCTGTCAGCACCTCATAAGACACCTTGCCATTGAAATAGCCATACTTGTCGAGTTGGTTTTCAGCCACTTGTGCCCGAAGCACTGGATTCACATTCGACATCAACTTGGGTTTGGATCCAAACGCCTTGGTTATCCATTTGGAGACAGGGCTTTCCGATGTAGAAAAGGCATTCCAAACCCATAGGCGCACAGGGAAGGGAGTGCGATAATAGCTACTTCCGAAAAGAGCGCCGTTCGGGGCTGAAGCCAATACGTTCTCCATTTCCAAGATGGTGGAATCGGCGTATGGTATTTTTTCGTAATTGGTGTATTCGATAGGTTTCAAGCCCGTAAAGAGCTGCTCCCCTTCCTTCAGCGCACTCGTAGAAGAGCACGCCACCACCATGGGGATTGCCATCGCCAGCACCCCTATATATATAGTAAGGTATAGTTTGTTCTTTCTCATCTTCTTTTCCTTTTCCGATTACTGGTTCTTGAGCGGGTCGAAATTTCCAGGCTGCACAGATACTGTATCCGCAGCCTTTTTTCTCTTCACGGAATCGCCTGGAGCCGCCCCCATTGGTACTTGCTGACTGGTGGTCCTGAGGCGGAAGATGTCACTGAACTTATCCAGTTTTCTTCGCCACATGAAACCGACTCCATATTCACCTATCAAACCTTCCAGCCAGTCGTAAGTGTTGTTATTGTAGTAAGCACGGATATACTGCGAAGCACCTTCGTTGAGTCGATACTGCAACTCCACATTGTTAAAGAACGAGTCGTTGTTGGTTGCGTTCTCCAGTTCGGCACCCGTAGAAACCTGTCCGCCGACGCTGAAGCTCAATCGGTTGTTGAAGAATCGCTTGGCGAACTTGAAGTTATAATCTGTGTGCAAAGCTCCTGCTGCATTCATGGAGTTATCCACAGTCATCCCCACGTCCAACCCGAGCGAGCGCATGGCAGAACCCGCGATATTGTTGATTTCCGAGTTGAGGAAGCTGCTCAAGGCGCTGTTCATGGAGAACGAACTGGTATTGCCACCAGCCAGATACATACCCGACGCCAGCATGGTGACAGCTATCTTGCCACGTTCCTCCACACTCATCGTATTCAACTCATCCTGCATGGTCATGTCGTTGGGGGCAGATATGATAAACTGAATACCCGGCTTGTTCAATGTCTGGGTCAGTTTGACACCACACACGAAATCCACGGATCGCCCAGAACCCTGTCCTTCGTTGACGGTAGATTTCATATTCTCTGTCGCCGTGATGCTCAAGGTCGGATTGAACGGATCGCCCGTAAACTCGATATAACTTCCATCCTGGATGGTAAAGGTCTTCAACGGGATGATAGGCAAAGAGTACTTCATCTCGCCATTGCTCAATGTATATTTACCTGTCAACAGGATGCTCTCCACAGGATTATAGCGCATCTGCAATTCTCCCCCACCCATCAGGTCGATATAGTTGGTCTTGTCTGCATTCAGCGCACACAAGATTCGGGCTGACTCATCTATCGACATACTGAGCGACATGTCGAAACCCTCGATAGCAGGACGCACGACGGTTTCTTGCTGCGCATTGCTGAAATCAGCAAACTTGACCAGTTCGTCCAGTTGGTTATCCGTAGACAACTCCGACTCTTGCAATATATACGTCATGTCCGTGTTGCCCAAGACATCCAACTTTCCTCGCATCTGCAAGCTAGCCAACGGTCCCTTCATCATGCCAAAGAAGTTGACGTACGCCTTGCCGAAAGCCTCGGACCGCAAGTTTTCCTTTGCATCCACCAAGAGGAAATTTTGTGCTCTCATCTTGATGTCGAGCATCATGCGGTCGAGATTGGAGAAGTCCAAGGATCCCTGTATGGTCAGCGGACTCTCATTGTTGGCATACATCATGAAGTTCTCAAAGAGGAGTTTGCTGTCGATGATTCTCACAGGGTCATCATCAAAGCGCATCGACACACCGTATGGCACACTCACCAGATAAGCCGAGTCGAGATACACCTCGCCTTCCACATGAGGTTTGTCGA
The DNA here is from genome assembly GCA_963628185.1 of Waltera intestinalis. GTDB lineage: Bacteria > Bacteroidota > Bacteroidia > Bacteroidales > Bacteroidaceae > Prevotella. The sequence continues at coordinate 17,135 of CAVGEN010000027.1, forward strand.
GCGAACCTTTCACGGCAAGCTCTCCCTCGCCATATCCCTTCAAGCCTACGAGCTGGTCGGGCACAAAACCATTGATGAAATGAAGTGGCAGTTTCTCCATGCCTACCTTGGCATCCAAGTAGCCGGCACCTTCCGAACGATAGGTACCTTTCACCGTAGCCACATCCTCGCCTTCGTATATCAAGATGCCGTCCACATAGTGAGACCCGTCGCTCTTCGGCATATACACAAACTCGGATCCGACATTGCCCATCGGACATTTCTCATACACCAGATTGTCTATCGACAAGTTGGAAGACACGGAAAGCTCCTCCTTGGTCTGGATGACGTGGAAGTCTCCATCCATGATACCCGACACATCAGGCATATATGGGATGACACTCAGCACTTTGTCGAGATTGAAATTGCTCATGCTGACCGTGATGTCTTGCAAAGCCTCCTCATTCTCATCGTTTGAATAGACGCGCACGCCCATTCCTCCCGATGCCGTCAAGACCAAATTGGCAGAGACTCGTTGGTCATCGCCCAGCATCAGGTAGTTGTCATCGTTGGCCTTGAATTTCTTGTAGCCCAAGATAGGATGTGTATCTATCAAGGACACCTTGATGCCATTGTCCTGCATCAAGGCTGCCAACCCGACATCGACACCCAACTTGTTGTTGGCGTCATAAATCTTGGCTGCGATGTTGGAACCGCGCTCTTGCAATTCTCCATCCACCAAGGCACGGAATGTATATTGTGGATTTTGCTTGTTGTTCTCCACACGTGCCGAATACTTGATGGTGTCGCCTTGGGTGTGGACCAAGGCACGGATGGTATCTAGCTGGACTCCTTGCGCCACCAAGGAGTCGATGTTCACATAGCCGTTCAGTCCTGCCACCGGCGAAGCCTGCAAGTTCATCTCCACCGACTTAAACTGATAGCCGCAATATTCTATGAAACGAGAGATAAAGTTGTTTTTACCTGTCGATAAGTAGATATGCCCCAATGGGAACTTGCGCCGGATGCCTACTTGGTCGATACGACGGTTTTTCAACTGGCTCATCAGCTCTTGTTCCAAACTTTCCGCATCCCTCCACAAGGCCTTATAGCCCCCGTGTGCATTCATATCCAAGTGGAAGTCGCCACAGGCAACTATCGCATGAGTGGTATCCCGACGTGCATCTAAATCCACCAACACATCCACCGGTCGATAAACTTTCTCGGAAGTACGCAAAGTGATGTCGCCCAGAGAAGCATGCACCTGATAGTCGTCCTTCAAGTCGGTGCTGACATCCACGTGGCCACAAAGAGCCGCCAACATCGGCGACTTGGTGAGTTGCAGACTATAAAGGTCTATCTGTCGGGCATCAGTGGTCACGGTAGCCTGAATTTTCTGGGTGTTCGTGAGCGCATCCAGCGTCACCAAACCATTCAGATACTGATTCTTACTATCGACATCTGCATGAATCTTGCCATTGGCCATATTGGCTGTAGCAAGCACATTGCCCACCTTGTATTTTCCATAATGCACAGAAGCCACCTTCGCCTTGGCCTTCAATCGAGTACGTGGCGACAAGAAGTCGGTACCCACACCCTCTGCATAGGCATCCCCCGTGAAGGTATATAAATCTTGCTTTGGCAAGAAATGCCGAACTTGTATGTTCCTTGCCTGCACCTGTGCCTGATAAGCCAAACAATCCATGTCGATGTCGCCATTCGTCTTTTTCTTGGCATCAACCGTGGCAGCCAACTTCAGCAGTCCCTTGCCTTCCGTGACAGCCAGCTTGGTGGCATACTTGCTGCCATCGGCTTTCACATTGCCATGCACCCCTATCCCGTATGGCACCCGAATCTCCCTCGTCAACGACGGGTCGAGCATACAAGTGACAAAGTCCAAGCAATAGGTATGAGCATCCAAATCGACATTAGCCTTCAGATGATTCATATCCGTCAGATTGGCAACCATGCCGTCGGCTTTCATCCGAAAAGCCGTCGGCAAAGCAACCTGCAGCCCCGAGAAAGAAAGAGACTGCATATTTCCCTTGACAGAACCTTTCAAACTCAAAGGATAGTAAGGCCATGCCTGGCGCATTTTCTTAGGCAAGGCTTCACCAGCAAAGACCATCAAGTCGGATTTCCCTAACGATCCATCGAAAAGAGCCGCCAACTTGCCGGGATTCTTATCGGCAAAAGCATCCAAGTCCATATCGACCGTTGCCTTCAGATGAGACACCGGGGTACGAAGATAGAAATCGGGGAGCTGCAACTTGGTGGAATCCATCACAAAACGACCATTCAGTTGCGCTATTTGCAAGCCACTCTTCTCCTTCAGTTTTGCCTCCCGTATCTTGACATCTATCTTGGAGTCACAATAATAGAAGGAATCCGCCTGCATGGTCATCTCAGACAAAGCTATATGATTGAAATCCAAGCCCGAGACTGGACGCTGGAAATTGTTGTCATAGCATAAACGCCCATTCAGCCATTCCAACTTACCCACCTGATACAACCCCTTATAGAGGTCTAAGTAAGTTTTCTCCGCCAAAGCGTTTCCAAAATAAGCACCCACCTGAAGTGTATCTCCAGGCATGTGTAATACAAAATCCGTGTTTTTTAGTTTTAGTTTCTGTATGTTCACCTTCCAGAAGTTCTCACTGGGAGTCGTGTCAGGAGGTACGGTATCGCTCAGTTCCACCGACAGACGGGCATCCGACAAGAATGCGTCATCCACCAATACATGCTCCTTTCCCAAGTCTATGCCATGGGCTTTCACACTCATCTTGCCGACGTTTCCCTTGATACGAGCTTCGTGAATAAAGTTGGTGGTGTTTACCTTCATCTGGATGAAACTCAACTCATCCACCATCACCCGACTGCTGAAGAGAGGCATCAACTGCACGTCGGCAACCAACTGCCGAATGTCGGCAACCGTGTCCTTTCTTCCGCGCAAAGCCAAGTCGGAGCTGTTTTTCAGAGCATCTATAGGTTGCAAAACTCTCACCCCTTCCACACCGAGTTTAAGCGGGAAGACAAGTTTCACATGATTGACAGAGACATCCATGCCTGTCGATTCAGAAGCATACGCTGCCACACGCTTTACCGCCCAATTCTGAACAGGAGGCAAATAAAGCATTATCGTGAGCAACAGGACGAGGAGTATCGGAGTGAGCAAAATGACAGCTCCCCATTTCGCAAACTTCTTCATAGGCACAAGGGTAAATGATAAATAATCAATCTTTGTTTTTGATGTCGGTCGCTATAGCATTGCCAGGTCAGCAGGGTGCTATAGCCTTCCACAAATTATCGTCAGGCAAAGGAGCCTCGGCGACGATTTTCTCTTTAGAGACGGGATGTACAAACTCCACTCGATGCGAAAGCAAGCAAATGCTCCCGTCGGCATTGCTGCGAGGCGCCCCATACTTCAAGTCTCCCTTGATAGGGCATCCCATCTTTGCCAGTTGGCAACGTATCTGATGATGGCGCCCCGTCATCAAGTTCACTTCCAAGAGTGCATAGTGGTCGGTATGCCCAATGACCCGATATTTCAATACCGCCTTTTTCGAGTTCTTCACCTCATGGTCGTAAGCATAGCTTTTGTTTTGCTTTTCATTCCTTACAATCCAATGTGTCAAAGTGGCTTCCGTCTCCTGCGGGGTATTTTTGGTAATCGCCCAATAAGTCTTGTGTATCTCCCCTTCACGAAACATATTGTTCAGCCGGCTCAGAGCCTTGGAGGTCTTGGCAAAAACGACCAAGCCGGAGACAGGACGATCAAGGCGATGCACCACTCCCAGAAAAACATTTCCCGGTTTCTGATACTTCTCCTTGATATACTGTTTCACAGTTTCCGAGAGCGGTTCGTCGCCGGTCTTGTCTCCCTGCACGATTTCGCCACTGCTCTTGGAAACTATGATAATATGGTTGTCTTCGTAAACTACCTGCATTGTTATTGATGAATAAACAACAGCACTAGATTACATATTCATACCACCATCGATCTGGATAACCTGGCCACTTACGTAGCTAGACATATCAGAAGCGAGGAAGAGGCAAACGTTGGCGATATCCTCAGTCTGACCACCACGGCGCAAAGGAATCTTCTTCATCCAGTCCTTGCGGATTTCCTCTGACAACTGGGCAGTCATGGCTGTCTCGATGAAACCAGGAGCTACGGCATTGGCACGTACACCCTTAGGACCCAACTCCTGGGCGATAGACTTGGCGAGGGCGATCATACCAGCCTTGGAAGCGGCATAGTTGCACTGGCCTGCATTACCATGAACACCAACGACAGAAGCCATGTTGATGATAGATCCACTACGCTGACGGAGGAAGATAGGAGAGCAAGCATGAATGAAGTTGAAGGCAGACTTCAAGTTTACATTCAATACCGCATCCCACTGAGCCTCGCTCATACGAAGCATCAAACCATCCTTGGTGATACCAGCGTTGTTGACAAGAACATCAATAGATCCGAAATCAGCATGAATCTGCTTAACCGTCTTTTCCGTCTCCTCGAAATCAGCAGCATTGCCTGCATATGCACGACAAGTTACGCCGAGAGCCTCAATCTCCTTGCGAGTAGCCTCCAAACCGGCAGCCATCTCGTCGTTGAGTACGAGGTCTGTGAATGCGATGTTAGCACCTTCTGATGCAAATTTCATAGCGACAGCCTTACCGATGCCGCGTGCAGCACCTGTAATAAGGGCTGTCTTACCTGTTAATAATCCCATTTTATTCTATATTTAAATATTATAATTACCTTTGTTGTTTGTCTTACCCAATGCGCCATAGACCACCTTTGCCACCAGAGGCTTGCTCGCCTCCACATTCAAGCCATGCCCCAGACGCCCATAGATAAACGGCACTTCCAAACCTTTGATGCAATAATGAGTAATATCCGCCACCAAATCGACATTGTCGATGTCAAACTCACCGTCTTCCTTTCCTTCTGTATAGACTTTTTTCAACAGTTCGATTTCATCCTCGTCAAAGTTTTTGCGGGCTTTCTCCACCATCCAGATGTTTCTGAAGAACTCCGCTCGCAAGTTGCCATTTCTCACGACCGTCTCCTTGATCATACTCAAATGGGTGTAAATAAGCTCTATGATTTTATCCTGAGGGCGCATCTTGCTTGCAGCGACCTCGTCCAGCTTATCGGAAAGACGTTCCAACTCCGACTCAATAACAGCATAATAGACATCTTCCTTTCTACTAAAGTAAGTGTAGAGTGTACGACGTCCCTTGCCCGATGCCACTGCTATGTCGTTCATTGTTGTGTTAGCAATACCGTTCTTAGCAAAGAGCTGTCTTGCAACATCTACTAATTTCTGTCTCGTTTTTGATATTGACATGATGAAGTCCCTCCGACGTTATTTTGGTTGCACAATAAATTATCAGTGTGCAAAAGTAGGACTTTTTTTCTATATAAGCAAATAATTAGTGTTAAATTATTGAATAACAGCAAGAAAAGCAATATAGGCATAGATACGAAAAAAGGAAGTGAAAAATCACTTCCTTCATAGTTGCGGCGGCAGGACTCGAACGTGCGACCTCCAGGTTATGAGCCTGGCGAGCTACCAACTGCTCCACACCGCGATGTTACCAACTCATTTCTGAATTGCGAGTGCAAAGATACTACTTTTTTCCGAACGCACCAAATATTTCTGGCAAAAAGTTAGCATTTTAACAGTATTTTTACCATCTAAGGGGTAACAGGCGGGATTTCATACCAAAAAAGGCTACAATACTGACAAAACAAACAAAATCCAACCCATCCCGAAGGACAGATTGGATTGTATCAAAAATCAATTACTTTTTCAAACGATTCATGACTTTCTCAAAATAGCGTTGGGTTCTCTTCTTACTGAAGTGATTCCCGCCATTCCACGCACGTATTGCATGCTCAATGCTATTCAGAGGATTGTGTACAGACTGTATCAGCAAGAACATCTCCTTGGATTTGGAGATACTGAGCCTGTCGGCCAAACTATAACGCTTCTTGCTTTTCTTCTTTTTCAGAATATTGTTACATTCTGCCACCAAGATGGGTGTGATTTGCATTACCCCCACGGAGTTACCACTTTTTGCTTTCGGGTCGCCTCCACTCTCTACCTGAATTATCGCCTCCATCACTGGATTCCAATCAAACTCACTAGAGGATTCATTTGCATCAGTTACAGCCGACGCTGCACCTACCTTTAAAGTCAGCATCAAAATGCCAACCAAAATCATTGTTATTCTCTTCATATTAATTGCTTTATGGAACCTGAAAAGCTGAACTACAACATCAGAGATTTCGCGATGACAACTTTTGAGAAAAAGAACGGTTGCCTATCTCAGTTCCGTTAGATACCTTAACGGATATCAACACCTAAAAATTCAGATGAGAATGATATCCTTATTCTTATCGTTTGCAAAGGTACAAAAAAAAGTTGAATTACACAAGTAATCAACTGATTATCAGACATTTTTTTCAATAATTAAACACTTTCTAACAAGAATATTTGATGTAGGTCAAAAGAAGACAAGACGAATTCTAGGCAAAAGTTTCACTAAAGGCAGAAGCCCTGCCAGGTATATAAACGCAAAAAAGCCCCGACTACTTTCGTAATCGAGGCTCTCTATTGAAAGGAGG
>CAVGEN010000028.1:0-9030 GCA_963628185.1 Waltera intestinalis
TGTCATGGTGGTAATCGGTGTCTTCGTGAAGGGAGACACCAAGCAGACGCTCTGGGGACTCTTCGGCGGTCTGCTCTTCTGGACGGGCTGGATAGAGTTCCTCTTCCAGTATTATGCCACACGCTACGGCACGCAGCCAGAGATGGAGAACGGCGAGGTGGTGACTCGTCCCGAATACCTCATCCTCCCTGCCACCTTCGGTCTGTGGATGATGATGATGACGATGTACATCTTCTCCACGAAGAACGGGTGCAACTTCATCAACTGGTGGCAGCGCACGCTCTTCCGTTCCCGCAAGAACGAGATAGCCGCCCGTCCGATGACGCACCATACGAGCATCGTCACCTTCATGGAGCTGAACATGATTCTCTGGACCAGCTATCTCCTCCTGATGTTCTGCTACGACAAGAACTTCCTCGGTGACCATCACCCCGTCACCTCCATCATCGCCGCGGCTTGCCTGATAGGCAGTTTCTTCATCTTCAAGAAGCAGTTGCGCTTGAGCACCTGGGGAGCCAACATCCGCATGGCCATCGCCACGGTCATCGTGTTCTGGGTGCCGGTGGAAGTGTTGGGCCGTCTCAACTTCTTCAAGGAGATATGGATAGAGCCGGAAAAATACGCCACTCAGATGATTTGCATCCTCGTGGCGTTCGTGGCCTTGCTCGCCTATATCATGATAGCGGCAAGGAAGAAGAAAACACATGAATAACATAATCTGACTCAACCTTCGAAAATGAAGAAATCAACTTGGAGAAAACAACATAAATGGCTGGGACTCGGTATGTGCTTTTTCATGCTGATGTTCTGCGTGTCGGGTATCCTGCTCAACCACCGTCCACTCATCAAAAACGTGAATGTGAGCAGGAAATACCTGCCGGGCCGTTATGAATTCAAAAATTGGAATGGCGGTTTGCTACGGGGCACCCTCGACCTTGACAAAAGCCTTACGGCAGGCATCCTGCCATCAACAGATTCTTGCCATCATCTGTTGATCTATGGCAACGGCGGCATCTGGTTCACCGACTCCAGAACTTCCTTCTTCAAGGACTTCAACGAAGGCTTGCCCGAAGGTGCTGACTACCGCCAGATAAGGAATGTCATAAGAGTGTCCAATGGTAGCATCTTTGCGGTTTCTCCATTCGGACTTTACCGTCATGGGGCGCACGAGACATGGCATGAAGTAAAGATAGCATTGGAGAATGACGAGAAATTGACTGATGTCGCCTCCCATGGCGATACCCTTGTCGTACTCAGTCGCTCCTTCGCCTACACTTCGCTTCCGCCCTATACAAGTTTCAAGCGCATCCAACTTCATGCTCCAAAGGATTACGACGGCAAGGTGACGGCATTCCGCACCGTGTGGTTGCTACATAGCGGAGAACTCTTCGGCATGGCAGGAAAACTGGTGGTCGATGCCGTTGCCCTCTTTCTCGTGATGCTCTGCCTTACAGGCTTTATATTCTGGCTGAAACCCAAGCGAAAAATCTGGCTGCAAACTTCGCTGCATCTCCACGACAAGATTGGACGGTACACCATCATCCTCACCCTCCTGATAGCTTTGACCGGTTGGTGCCTTCGCCCCCCTGTGATGATAGCACTGGTATTAAACAAGATTCCTGCCCTCCCTGGCACCCTGCTCAAAAGTGAGAATGCCTGGAACGACAAGCTCCGCATAATTCGCCACGATGACCAACAGGGCGACTGGATCTTATCAACCTCGGAAGGCTTCTATTCCCTGAACCTCGAAAAAGCCACGGTCAAGGCGATTGCTTCCGCCCCGCCCGTCAGCGTGATGGGGCTGAACGCCTTGGAACAGGACATAGCGACCGGCAAATGGTATTGCGGCTCGTTCAGCGGACTGTTCGTCTGGAATCGCCAGCAAGCCTCCGCCATCGACTACTTCACAGGCAAGCCTGCCCCGAAGAAAGCCGGTGCGCCGTTCGGCAAGAAAGCCATCGCAGGTTTGAGCCTAGATTTTTCCCGCCCTGTCGTTGCAGAATACTACGAGGGAACAACCTTCGCCCCACAGCCGGCAAACATGAACCAGCTCCCGATGTCGCTCTGGAACGTGGCATTGGAAATGCACAGTGGCAGACTCTTCATCGGAAGCATCGCCACTTACATCTTCATCTTCGTGATGGGCCTCCTCGCCCTCTGGTGTCTCTGGTCGGGCTACCGCATCAAGCTGACAAAGAAAAAGAAGAAATAAAAAGAACATTCATTTCAAATCCAATTCTTATTTATGCGGAAACAAAATCGAGTAGTGGCAGAGCGATTCTGCCACTATTTTTTTGTTTATTACAAATAAAAAGCGTACCTTTGCAACCATCGTATCAACGAAAGAATATCAATTAACAGTATAAATGAAATGAAGAAACTATTTCTATCGGCTACGCTCTTCGCAGCCACCCTTTCATCATTCGCACAACAAAACCCACTCTGGATGCGCTATCCTGCCATCTCGCCGGACGGCAAGACCATCGTCTTCGCTTACAAAGGCGACATCTACAGTGTGCCCACCACAGGCGGCGAGGCACGTCAGTTGACTACCAACGCAGCCTACGACTCCTACCCAATCTGGAGTCCTGACGGAAAGAAAATCGCCTTTGCCTCCACCCGCGAGGGAAGCATGGACGTGTATGTCATCCCTGCCAAAGGCGGTACGCCTACCCGACTCACCACCAATAGTGGGAGTGAAATGCCCGTTGCCTTCAAGGACAACGACCACGTGCTCTTCTACGCCAACATCATGCCTACCGCACAGAGCAACCTCTTCGCCAGCCGTGAGTTCTCGCAGGTGTATGAGGTCAGCACCCGGGGCGGTCGCCCCAAGCTCTTCTCCGTGCTGCCGATGGAGAACATCAGCATTAACGGCAAGGGGCAGGTGCTCTACCACGACAGCAAGGGTTACGAAGACAAGTGGCGCAAGCACCACACCTCCCCTATCACCCGCGACATCTGGATGCTCGATGGGGGCAAGTACCAGAAGATTACCAACTTCAAGGGAGAAGACCGTAACCCTGTATGGGCTTCCGACAACCAGAGCTTCTATTATCTGAGCGAGCAAGACGGATCGTTCAACATCTATCACCGAAGTCTTGCCACCGGCAAGGACACCCAGGTCACCCACGAGAAGAAGAACCCAGTCCGATTCCTCACCTCATCCACCGACGGCTTGCTCTGCTATGGCTATGACGGCGAAATCTATACCGTCAAGGAAGGCGGCGAACCCCAGAAGGTGAGCGTCTCCATCACGACAGACAACGACGAACCTAGCCTCGTACGCCAAGTACGTTCTTGGGGTGCCACCGAGATAGCCCTCTCGCCCGATGCCAAGGAAGTAGCTTTCGTCATGCACGGCGACGTGTATGTGACATCGACGGAATACAAGACCACCAAGCGCATCACCGACACCCCCCAGCAGGAGCGCAACGTCAGTTTCTCTCCCGACGGCAGAAGTCTCGTCTATGCCTCCGAGCGTAACGGTGTCTGGCAGATTTTCCAGGCGAAAATCAAGAACGAAAAGGAGAAGAACTTTACTTACTGCACCGACATCGAGGAGGAACAACTCACCAAGAGCGACCTCACGTCGCAATATCCTGCCTACAGCCCCGACGGCAAGGAAGTGGCTTTCTATGAGGACAGATCCACACTGCGCATCATCAACCTCAAGTCGAAGGAGGTTCGCACCGTCCTCGACGGCAAATACAACTACTCTTACAGCGATGGCGACATCTGGTTTGAGTGGAGTCCCGACAGCAAGTGGCTCTTGGCAAGCTACATCGGTACGGGCGGATGGAACTGCACCGACATCGCCCTCGTCAAGGCCGACGGCAAGGAGGTTCACAATCTCACCAACAGTGGCTACAGCGACAGCAACGGCAAGTGGGTGCTGGGCGGAAAGGCAATGCTCTTCGAGAGCGACCGCGCCGGTTATCGCAGCCATGGCAGCTGGGGTTCCGAGGATGATGCCTACCTCATGTTCTTCGACCTCGATGCCTACGACCGTTTCCGTATGTCGAAGGAGGAAATAGAACTTGCCGACGCCAACAAGGACGAGAAAGAAAAGAAGGCTGACGAGAAGGAGGAGAAGAAGAAAGAGGACAAGAAGAAAAAAGAAGAGAAGACCGGCAACATCGAGGTGGAGAAGGTGAAGCCCCTCGAACTCGACATCGAGAACTGCCGCGACCGCATCGTGCGCCTCACCGTCAACTCTTCACACATGGGCGATGCCATCCTCGACCCCAAGGGCGAGAAGATATACTACCAGGCTTCCTTCGAGGGAGGTTACGACCTCTGGTGCCATGACCTGAAGGAGAACACCACAACCCTGATGATCAAGAACGTGGGCAACGGCGGTTTTCTCGCCGACAAGGACGTGAAGAATCTCTTCCTCTTCGGGGGCAACAGCATCAAAAAGATTGACTTGGCCAGCAAATCGACCAAGAACATCGACTTCGAAGCCAACTTCAACTACAAGCCTGCTGAGGAGCGCAAGTATCTCTTCGACCATATCTGGCGCCAGGTGGCCGACAAGTTCTACGACCCGAAGATGCAAGGCGTCGATTGGGAGGGCTACCGCAAGGTGTACGAGAAGTTCCTGCCTTATATCAACAACAACTTTGATTTTTCCGAGATGCTGAGCGAGATGCTGGGCGAGCTGAACGCCTCCCATACGGGTTGCCGCTACTATGCCAACGGTGCCTCCCTATCTACGGCGGCACTGGGCGTATTCCTCGACCCTAACTACGAGGGCGACGGACTGAAAATCCAGGAAATCATCAAGCGCGGTCCTTTCGCCGTGAAAAAGAACGAGGTGACTCCAGGCAGCATCATCGAGAAGATAGACGGCGTGAACATCAAGGCTGGCGAGGACTACAATGCCCTGCTCGACGGCAAAGCGGGCAAGAACGTCCGACTCACCATCAAGAATGCCAAGGGCAAACGGTTCGATCTCACCATCAAGGCGATTTCACAGGGCGCACAACAAGAACTTCTCTACAAGCGATGGGTGGATAGAAACCGTGCCATCGTGGATAGCGTATCTCATGGCAGAATCGCCTATGTTCATGTCAAGGCGATGAACAGCGAGAGTTTCCGCACGGTATATAGCGAGTTGCTCTCCGACAAAAACCGCAACCGCGATGCCGTCATCGTGGATGAGCGTCACAATGGTGGCGGTTGGTTGCACGACGACCTCTGCACCTTGCTCAGCGGCAAGCAATACCAGGAGTTCGTGCCTCACGGCAAGGTGGTGGGCAAGGATCCGTTCAACAAGTGGACAAAGCCTTCCTGTGTCTTGATTTGCGAAGACGACTACAGCAACGGCCATGGTTTCCCATGGGTCTATAAGGAACTGGGCATCGGAAAACTCATTGGTGCTCCTGTGGCTGGCACGATGACTGCAGTATGGTGGGAGACGCTGATGGACAGAAGTCTCGTCTTCGGTATTCCACAGGTAGGTTGCCGCGATATGCGAGGCACCTTCGGCGAGAACACGCAGCTCAACCCCGACATCGAAGTATATAATTCCCCCGAGGATTATATCACGGGGCATGACACCCAGCTCATCAGAGCCGTGGAGGAAATGATGAAAGAGACGAAAAAGTAAAAACAAGAAAGGTGGATATGTCTGAGCCGAAATGCTCATTCATATCCACCTTTCCATATTTCCTCTAAAAAAGGGGTTGAGGAGCAGTTCCCCAACCCCTTTTAACTTATACTGCGAAGAGGAAGGTACGGATGAACCAGTAGCAAAGCATACCTGCTATATAACCTACGAAAGCTATCCAGGAGATGTGTTTCATATACCATCCGAAGGTAATCTTCTCCAAGCCCATCACCACGACACCGGCGGCACTGCCGATAATCAGCATGGAGCCACCGACACCGGCGCAGTAGGCTAGCAACTGCCAGAAAATGCCATCCACCGCCATGTCGCCTGTAGGAGCCACAGGATACATACCCATGCAGCCAGCCACCAAAGGCACGTTATCCACGATGCTGGAGAGTACGCCGATGATGCCCGTCACGAGATAGTGGTTGCCGTCGAACACATCGTTCAAGCCCTGTCCGAGAGCCGTCAGCACGCCTACCTCAGCCAGGCAAGACACAGCCATCAGGATGCCGAGGAAGAAAAGGATGGTGCTCATATCGACACGAGAGAGCAACTTGGTGACTCGCTTCTGTGTGCCTTCGGCATCCTGTCCACGATGCAAACCACGATAGAACACCTCCGTGGCTGTCCAGAGCACGCCCAGCACCAAGAGGATGCCTACGAACGGTGGCAAGTGGGTGATGCTCTTGAAGATAGGCACGAATATCAAACCGCCTACACCAAGCCAGAACACTGCCTTGCGCTGACCTTCGGTAAAGTCGCTCACCGAAGCATTCTGTTGGGCGGAAGCCTCCGGCATCACCAGCTCGCCCTGGAGCATGGTCTGCAGGATGAGGGCAGGGATGACCATGGAGACGATGGACGGAACGAGTATCTCGGCGATAACGCCGGCAGCGGTAATCAAGCCCTTGTTCCAAAGCATGATGGTGGTGACGTCGCCGATGGGCGAGAAGGCACCACCCGAGTTGGCAGCGATAATCACCAACGAGGCATAGACCATGCGGTCCTTGTGGTCGGTGACGAGCTTGCGCAGAATCATGATCATCACGATGCTGGTGGTGAGGTTGTCGAGGATGGCGGAGAGGAGGAAGGTGAGGAAGGCGATACGCCAGAGGAGCGTGCGCTTCGACTTGGTCTTCATCACCTTGCGCACCCAGTTGAACCCACCGTTCTGGTCCACGATCTCCACGATGGTCATCGCTCCCATGAGGAAGAAGAGTGTGGTGGCGGTGTCGCCCAGGTGCTCCTGGATGATTTCCGTCACCTTCTCCACCGCCCCGGCGGCACCGCCAGCATAGTCGGGGTGCATCAGTTGGAGAAACTGCAGGGGGTCAATCATGTAGAGTGTCCAGCACCCCACGAGCATCAACAAGGCGATGGCAGCCTTGTTTACCTTTGTCAAGCTTTCGGTGGCGATGAGTGCATAGCCGAGCACGAAAACGACAATAATCGAAATAGTTAGTGTAGTCATTTTTTGTTATTTTTTTGTTGTGTTACATTGTTTCCAGCTATAATCGCTGCAAAGATACGAAAAGAAAAGCAAATTATCAAACCTTTTGGTACTCATGTCATGTAATTTTGTTAATTTTGCACCCAGAATGAAATAAATGTCTTACAAAAAAGTATAAAACAACATGGAATATATGTCACAAGAAGGCTACGACGAGCTCGTGGCCGAACTGCAACACATGGTAAACGTGGAGCTGCCAGCCGTGCGCGACGCCATCGCCGAGGCGCGCGACAAGGGCGACCTCAGCGAGAACTTCGAATATCATGCCGCCAAGCGCGAGCAAGGCAAGTTGCTGGGCAGAATCAGATTTAAGCAGAAGGTGCTGGAGAACGCACGCATCATCGACAAGTCGCGCCTGAAGAGCGACACGGTCGGCCTGCTGAGCCAGGTGGAGATTACCAATCTTGCCAACAACTTCCACATGACCTACACCATCGTGAGTCCCCACGAATCGAACATCCACGATGGCAAGATCTCCATCAAGTCGCCTATCGCACAGGCTTTGCTCAACAAGAAAGCCAGCGACACCGTGGAGGTACGGGTGCCTGCCGGCAAACTGAATCTCCGTATCGACAATGTCACACTTTAGGCTTGCCGCCGTATGAAGAAACGATGAAAATACAGACTTTTTTGTTATTTTATCTTTTCGGATGTTCCCTTTTACAAAAAATATTCGTATTTTTGCACCTATGAACGCATTAGATACAAACCAGCTCAAATGGAGTGAAAATGTCATCATCGCCGATGCCGACTATATCGACCGTGTGGCTTTCGACCTCACCGTCAACTTCGAGCGCATGATCAACCGCCGCATCCAACCTGCCGACATGGCGCAATGGGCAGTGTGCATCGCCCTCGACGGTGGTCTTCGCGTGGGCGACCACGAGACACAGGTGGTGCTCATCCACGACAAGAAGTCGATGGCGATGAAGAACTTCCGCCCTTCCCACTACGAGAAAGACTTGAACGCACAGGCCTTCAAGGACGGGAAGCTGGGCGAGTTCGTCATCTCCTCCTATCCCACGGAAGACAACTTGGTGGGCAAGGACGACTTCCTCATCGATGTCGCCCGCACCGTATGCAACGCCAAGGAGGTGAAGCGGGTGATGATCATCCCCAACTCGGAGGACGGCGATGCCTACGACCAGTTGCGCAACATGCTCCGCAAACTCGACGATGACGAGAAGCGCATCACCCTCTTCGCCATGCAACCCATGCCGGGCGGCAACTTTCGGCAGGAAATCCTCGGCTATTCGCTGATGAACGCCCTGGGCATCTCAGCAAACGAGATTAAGTGAAGAACGAAGAGTAAAGAATTCAAACGCTCTCGTCTCACCAATTTAACATTTAACATTCAACATTTAACACTAAAAATAGGAAATGAGCAGAGTACTTATGATTGGCGCAGGTGGCGTGGCTACCGTGGCAGCCTTCAAGATCGTGCAAAACCAAGACGTTTTCACAGAGTTCATGATTGCCAGCCGTCGCAAGGAGAAATGCGACAAACTGGTACAGTCCATCCACGACAAAGGTTATAAGATGGACATACAGACCGCCGAGGTCGATGCCGACGACGTGGAGCAGTTGAAGGCTCTCTTCAATAGCTACAAGCCCGAGTTGGTCATCAACCTCGCCTTGCCTTACCAAGACCTCACCATCATGGACGCTTGCTTGGCTTGCGGCTGCAACTACATGGACACCGCCAACTACGAGCCCAAGGACGAGGCTCACTTCGAGTACTCCTGGCAGTGGGCTTACAAGGACAAGTTTGAGAAGGCTGGCCTTTGCGCCATCCTCGGCTGCGGCTTCGACCCAGGCGTGTCGGGTATCTTCACCGCCTACGCCGCCAAGCACCACTTCGACGAGATAGAGGTGCTCGACATCGTGGACTGCAACGCCG
>CAVGEN010000029.1:0-84180 GCA_963628185.1 Waltera intestinalis
TTGGCCAGATTCTCGGTATGCCTGCCACATTCAAGACTCCAACGGAATATGTAGAGAAGGCTCTTGCCATCAATGACTTGCCTGAAAGCAAGCATCCAAAAATTCATGCTGGTCAAATCGTGAGCGGAGAGTGGTTTGTGGATAGCAAGGAGAAGATGCGTGGCATCTTGGAACATTTCCCTCATGCGATGGCGGTCGATATGGAAAGTTGTTCTATCGCACAGACTTGCCACATCTATAAGACCCCTTTCATTTCTTTCCGCATCATCAGCGATGTACCTTTGAAAGATACAAAGGCACAACAGTACTTCGACTTCTGGGCAAAGATGGCAGAAGGCTCGTTCAATGTCACGAAGGCTTTCCTCGAAAGTCTTTAGGAGTGAAGAACGAAGAGGGAAGAGTGAAGAATTCTCTTGCTTCATGGCGCAAGCCCAACTCAACATTCAACAATCAACATTCAACATTAAAAAAGATGAACAAGATTCCAAGTTTTACTATCAATCATAACAAATTGCACCGTGGCATCTACGTTAGTCGCAAAGACCAAGTAGGCGGTGAAGTTGTCACTACTTTCGACATTCGCATGAAGGTTCCTAACCAGGAGCCTTGCCTCCACAACGGTGCCATCCATACCATCGAGCACTTAGCTGCCACTTATCTTCGCAATGACGAGGAGTGGAAAGACCGTATCATCTACTGGGGGCCAATGGGTTGCCTCACAGGAAACTACCTCTTGATTCGTGGTGACTACGAGAGCAAGGACATCGTGGAACTGATGAAGCGCACCTTTTCCTTCATCGCAAATTTCGAGGGCGAGATTCCAGGACAAGCTGCCAAGGATTGTGGCAACTACCTGCTCCACGACCTCCCTATGGCAAAGTATGAATCCAAGAAATATCTCGAAGAAGTCTTGAACGTCATCAAGGAAGAAAATCTTATCTATCCGACCCAAGACTAAATATTACCAAAACTAAACGAACGTTTGCCAAGTTGCTAACGTTTGCTTACCATATTAAAAACGACCGCTTGCAACTTGGCAAACGGTCGTTTTAGTTTACTTTATTAAATGGGCTTTAATCCACTCCATTTGATTTCTATTGGTATCGTCACTTGTCCAATGCTCATTGATTGGAGTCAGAAGCGATTCCTTCTTGCAGGTCAAAGTATTCCAAACGGCATACGAAGTAGTTGGAGGACACGTATTGTCGTTATAGCCCCATGTGAGATAGGTATCAGCCTTTACACGACGTGCGAAATTGATGACATCATAATATAATAAGGTATTGAGACAATCCTTATTACCTAAAATTTGAGGTTGCTTGTTGAAATGAGGATAGCCACCAGTTCTCCCCTTCTCCACATAACCAGCCATGTCGCTCAAAGCAGGATGATTTGCCACACACTGAGTCACTCGCTTGTCTAGACCTGCGGCGATGATAGCCAAAGCACCGCCTTGGCTTCCACCCTGCACTGCCACATTCTTGCCATCCCATTCTGGAAGAGAGGTGAGGAAGTCTATGCAACGTACCAATCCGCAATAGACATGCTTCATATAATAGATGTCCTTGTTCTCCAATCCATTGGCAAGATAACCACCATTCGCATCATTGAAAGCATTACTGATTTCTTTGAACTTATCCGCTGGGAGGCGTGGGTCCAGACCATGAATCTCTATCTCAAAACGAATGAAACCATTCTCGGCATAAAACTTATTACGCAATGGTTCTTTAATGGTCTTGATGCCTGCTCCTGGAGGAGTCAAAACTACAGGACAAGAGCCAACCTTGGCATTCTTGGGATAGAATAGATAGCCATACATCGAATGTCCCTTCTTGTCTATCTGGAGTTTGACGAGATAGCAATCTATCTTGTCGGTACAATACTCCTTGGCGAGTTCCTTGGTACAACTCATAGGAACTTGCTCCAAATCTCGTAGGTTCTTCTGCCAGAAAGCATCAAAATCCTTGGGTTCTTGGGTATAAGGTTGTATTTTATCCACAGAATATCCTACCTTGACATGATGCTGATACTTTTTACCATCAAGATTGTAAGTTAAGTGCAAGTCACGGAAGCCAGGAGTTTTGCGAGTTCCCATGTTGATGACAGCACGACCGTTTTTGAGTTTCACGCTCCCTTGCTTGTCACCTTCGAGCATATCATTTCCGATCTCATACTTCACCTCACCATCACGAGGAATGCCATATTTATAGAAACTCACTTCCACTTTGGCTTGTTCACCAGTTTGATAGAGCCAATCGGCATGGTCTGGCACGGTCAGCCAAAGATAATCACTGCGATAAGGATAGTTCTCTGCCTGCAATCCCAATGTTACAAACAAGAAGAGTACCATCAGTATGTTTCTTACTTTCATTTTTCGATTTGTTTATAGTTATTACAAAAGATGTTTGTTCCGGTTTTACTTATCATAGAACGGAACAAACATCATTTTATTATCATTAATAGTTGACCTTCACTATTTTCTTGCTTCCGTCATCCATTCTATCCACACGGATGACAATACCATGAGCAGGAGCTACAATGCGCTGACCTTGTGCATTATAATAAACTGAAGAAACAACGCTACTATCAGTTATAGTTTCAGAGATGCCTGTAGATATACCTGCTTTGCTAGCAGCACTCAATCCTCCCATCTCATTAGCTGCAGCTACCGCATACTCAGCACCAACAGCATCCGTTACATCAAGAGAAGGCTGCGTGGTGTTTGCCAAGAACTCACCATTTTTATAGATGACATACCCCAAGGCATTTTCTACAGCATTCCAAGACAAGGTGTTACCTGTAAGAGCGACAGTAGGAGCTGCCACTTGATCTGTCATCTTGGCTGGTTCCCAACCATCCTCGCCACCAAGAATGTTATGAGCAGTAAACTCAACAACCTCTGCATCCGTAAGGATTGGAGAATAAGTATTCAAGCTACCCTCACAGTTACCACGCTTACTCAAATCAAGAGCCTTACCAGAAGCATCCATCGAGTGGTACTCATAGAAGTGAGTGATGACATGGCTCATCGGTCTCCATCCTAAGTCGCTTGGAAGAATCTCCATTGTAGTGTTGAGCCAGTAACAACGAGGCTCACCTTGCCATGGGCGTGCCAAGGAATACCCCTCATACTTGAATCTATCACCTGCTGTTTCGAGGTTGACAGCATTACTTGCCTTGATAGTACAACCATCGAATACCAAGCCCCATTGCTGCGAGGAGTTCGTTCCAGGAGCACCGATAACACCACCATTCTCCATTACGATGGTATTGTTCTTGAAGAGGTTGTCACCACCTGCATAGATGAAATCGACAGTTCCGTGAATCGTACAATCCTCATGATAGCCACGATGTCCGCAGAGATAAGTATCTTGATTGCTTTGCAGGGTAACATGCTTCATCACAATCTCAGAACCACCATTCATATAGACGGTCAACAAACGACCATTGGAAGTCTTTCCGTCTGCAATGAAAGCTTCTGTACGGAAATCAGAAGTACGAATCGTCAAGTCCTGCAAATAAGTCCCTTTGTTCTTAACCTCTAACACAGCAGTTGCCTGTGAGTCATTCTGATTTAAACTACGAATGAGCACGCCTTCCTCCGACTGACCGATAAGAGAAACATTATAAGCTGTCAAAGAGATGGCTGGTTTTAAGCTACCTTCTTCATACTTCAAGGTTTCATCCATCACATAGTCACCATTCTTGATGAAGATGCGCTTGCGAGGAGCATCCACACTTGTATTGCTTGCGTTCACTGCGTCAATAGCAGCATGGAGTTCTTCGGCAGTTCCTACCACATAGTCGAACTTCGCCATTTCCAAGCCCTTAGCAGCAGGAGTATTGAATGTAACAGCGATTTCCTCCGCATACTTATTCTTGAAGACATCCTCCACTGAGTTAGCTGCGATTTTCAAGGTATGACTTGCAGAAGGAGTCAAGTCCCAATAGTAAGCGATGAGGGTTGAGCCCTTAATCTGATAGCGAATAGACTCATCATCCACCGTTACCTTAGCGGTCTCTGTGGCTGTAATATTACGGTCGAAGTTAAACTTCACCACACCAGAAGCATTCTTCTCTGCTCCATTCTCGGTATCAGAACCCACATAATTGAGTGCATGGTCATTAATCTGAGCATATTCAATGATAATCTTCTCAAATGCGACATTAGCACATTTCTTCACAGAGTATTCAATAGGAGTACCTGCTTGATGATTCGTAAATGTCACCTCTATGTCTTTGCCTTCTGTAATCTTACCATCGTATGCAATAATAGATGTTGCCCCTTCTGACTTCACATAATCCCATTCTGAATCAAGGTTGCTTCCCTCTGGGCGATTGTAATAAGCCTCATAACAGTTGACGAAAGTCACCTTATTCACAACTGCATTCTTTGGCACACGAAGAGCGAACTTCTCACCAGTTTTAATCTTGAAGCGGTTGTCGGTATAAACATCATTGCTACCCACTACGCTGAACGCAGGATTGACTATTGAGATGCGACGTGCAGAATACGCCCCGTCACGATAAGTCTTATCTGTTGTTCCATCTCCTGTTGTCCAAATGAAGCTATAGCCTTCCGATATTCCTACATATACATATTTAATGGTATAGGTTTTCAACAGTTCGTGACCTTCTTTCTTGTAGAGCTTGATAGTTGCCTCCATTGTAGCCTCTGTGGCAGGAGTCACCTCTACCTCGGCAAGTTCATTGACAGTAACAACGAGTTCTGGCAAAGGATTGCCGTCAGGTACATTGATAGTGTAAGTATCTGCATTCTCCAAATCATCAAGAATGCTCTTACCACCGAGGGTTACAGTCTCGAAGTCTGGTTTAGGAGGATAAGTACGGAAAACCTTCAGATAGTCAACATTACCACAGTAACTACCTCCACCAAAGGTTATCTTTACATAATTGTAGCCTTTATTCAAAGTCATCGTGGTAGAGATGGCTATCTTCGCATGCCAGTTGCCGTTACCATTTGGCATATTCAATGTCTCTACATCAGTATATGCTATATCAGCGTCAGTTTCTCCTACAGTAGTTATCTCGTCTGTAGATTGAGCTACGGTCAAGGTATGGTCGCCATCCTTGGCATGAGCTGCACCAAACTCAAACTTATAAAGTCCTGCCTCTGGGGCATTTACTACAAAAGTCCAGTAATCACCAGCATAAGAACCCCCAATCTTCAAGTCTGTGGTAGTCTTATCTGTTGTGGCTGCATCCGGTCCAGGATTACCTTTCTTACCATTAGGGAACTCACGTCTGTCTGAATAACAGAGCACATTTCCAACGATTGCCTCAACACCTGCCTTATCCACTGTCAAATCGAGCGGATTGGTGTAATAAGGACTTGCTATTTGCGCTTTTGCAAGGACGCAGAAGAGCAAAACAACCCATAAACAGGCTGTTCTAAGTAAATGTTGTCTCATAAAATAAAGAAGAGTTTTTAGTTTGGTATTTTGGTTAAGGAAGTTAGAGAAGTTATCACTCCCTACGGTCGTTAGAAGTTAAAGAAGTTAGAGCCATTAGCTTTTCATCTGAGACATCTCCTCAAAAGCATTTGGCTTTAACTTCTGAGCGAAGCGATAACTTCTTTAACTTCCTATAACTTCTCTAACCATATACTATTTAATCCAACGAGTATCACCCGCACGGTTCTTGTAGATTGGCGAGGTGGTGTCCTTGATGGTATAATCACCGTTGTCTGGGTCAGCAAACAGCTCGCTTGCAGAAATATCCAAGTCGGTAGCTTGCATCTTCTTACCACCCAACTGATACTCTTTTGTAGTATAGTTGTTGCTGAACTTAGTGGTACCCGAACCCATTGTATAAAGGTCACCTGAAGAAGAAGCCAAGACCACACCTTCCATAATCAACTCAGAACCTGCCGCATTGGTGAGGTTGATGAGTCGGTTGTTGACACAGAAGTCATAAATGGTGACATTCTTGATTTCGAGGTGGATAGGGTTGGTAGAGTTCTTCATATCAATGATGTTACCCCAACCATACGCAGCATTCTCCTTGTAACCACCACGGCTGAATGTACAGTTCTTGATAATCAAGCGATCGAACTGGTCGTAAGGCTGCGCATCACCATTACCTGCTGAACCAATGGCAAAAGTACCATAGCAGCCAGACTGCCATCCACACTTGTCGAAGCGACAGCCCTCGAACTCCATGTTCATGATGTGCTTGTTGTTTGCACCCTGATGACGCCAGAATCCACGCATGATATTGACGAAATCAACATTCACAAAGCTTGCATTCTCCAAGGTGTAAGGATTGCCGTCATTGAAGAAGTACTGGCTGTTACCACTGTTGCGAACCTCGATATTCTCCATCTCGAAGCCAGAGATATAAGCACCGCTTGCAAATCTCAACGAACCATTGATTTCCAAGATAGCCTTCTTCTCACCAGCTGCAGGAGTAGCACCGACTATACGGATGCCCTTCTTCATCTCAAGACCACTGATAATGAAATGAGAACCTGCTGGCAAGTAATACTCTGTTCCCTCAGGAATCTCTGGGTCATCATTGTTGTCTGCCAAGATTGCACTCAAGTCATCCAACATTCCTACTTGAATAGACTGGGCAGCAGGACCTGCGGTACGGAATGTTACCTCATTGTAAGGTTTGTCATACTTGCGAGGCTTGGTTGTATCATAGAGGTTGACGGTATAGAGTGTATTCTTGACCAAACCATCGATCTCCGCATATCCCTTCTCGATTTCCTCGGCTGTGAGGTAACGAGTGATAGTCTCAATGCTATTATCCATCTTAGGAGCCACACAAATACTATCTACAGGATTAGCAGGGTCGATAGTCCAACGGATAATGGCAGAGTTCTCCGTGATTTCCGTCTTTGACACATCCTGTACCAACTCTGCGAAAGCAGGACGCTTCTCGGTGGTTGCCGTACAACTTGCCCACTGCGAGTCATGGATAGCTTCCTCGGCATTGCACTTCACCTTTATATAATATGCTGTACCGTATGGGATGTCATCTATCACTGCACTCGGGTCGCTGACCTCCATCTCAGTGAAGAGATTGGTGTAATAGTTGTCGGTGAACACCTGGACGGTGTAAGACTTCGCCGCATTTACCTGATACCAAACCAACTTGATAGTGTTACCTTCCACCACTGGGTCTTGTGCAAAACGAGGTTGGAAGAGGTCGCCACGGCTGGTATATTCATCCTCTGAGCAACTTTGGAGTAATGTACCACCTGAGCACATCACCACCAAAGCCAACATCAAATTATATATTATCTTTTTCATGTCTGTTCTGTTTTTAGTATCCATAATTGTTCTTGATCATACCTCTGTGGTCTGTGATAACCTTGGATGGATAAGGACTGAGATAACGTACTGGAGTGTCTGGGGTAACAGAAGCCTCGTTGCCTGGGTTGATGAAACCACGGAAACTCCACTGTATCTGGTCTGAATAGTTCCACTCACCAGTTTCCTTGTCGAGGACACGCCAACCTGCCGCAAAATCTTCTGTCTTCCAACCACTTGGCTGACTGATTCCGTCACCATATTCATCAATGCCCAAGAACTTCAATTCCTTCTGACCATTAGCATTGGTCTCCCAAGTATAATAGATGCTTGCAGGAACTGCATCGATGCCAGGCACATATCCACCATTGGCAACCAAAGCCCAGTTCTCGAACTGATGATAGAGGTTATAGATAACCTCACCATACTTATTCCAACGAGCCAAGTCATACTTGCGAATGCCTTCGCCACCAAACTCCCACTTGCGCTCGTCCATGATAGCCTTGAAGAAACTTTCCTTGTCGTTCAAGTTATCCACGTAAGCCTCTACCATCTCAGAATGGTCGGCTGCTGCAAATGCACGGTTACGAACTTCCTTCAAAGCAGCCTTAGCCTCAGCAGTAGGACCATTGTTCACCTCATTAAGAGCCTCAGCATACATCAAGAGCACATCGGCATAACGCATACGAATGCTGTTGATACCTGTATTGCTGCCACTATTAGAACCTAAAGGACTCTCCATTTTCATCTTCGACCATTTGGCAGCACCGAAGCCATTGATATTCTTATAAGAGAAGTCTATCTGCTGGTCAAGGTTCTTGTCATACTTGAAGAGCGATACGGTCTCGTCACGGCGAAGATCACGCTTGTCGAAAGAGAAGACGTATGTGCCAGCGAAGTTACAATAGTTCCTTGCTGAACCGTAAGCATGACTTCCACTCTCAACGGTCACACCAATACGATAGCCCAACTGTGAAGTAACGTTCTTCAATTCTGGCACCTCGAAGATGACATCATCGTCATTCTTCACCTTCCAGTTGCACTCATTGTACCAAAGGTCATGGAAGCTCTGCTTCAAGGCGTGGTGTCCTTCATTGACCACCTTTCCGAAATATTCCACGGCTATATTATAATAGGTGAGGTAATCGTCCGCACGCTTCATCACACCTTGTGTCGTACTTGCCTGTGGATAGAGAGAATAACCTCCACGATAGAGAGCCAACTGACCGATGAGTGCCTGACAATACTCCCGAGAGGCACGCTCCACACCCTCGTCCAACTGACTTGCATACTTCATCATAGGCTCAACAGTCTTCAAGTCATTGATGAGGTTGGTAAGGATTTCGTTGCGGTCTGTAGTACCTGTATGGAAGAAATCATCCTCGGTAGTGGTTGGGGTTGTGGTATAAACCACGTCACCCCATGTGCGAATCAAGTCCAAGTAGAACAGAGCACGCAAGGTCTTCACCTCACCATACATCTGCTGTACGTTGGTAGGACCATTGGAACCTACAGTGGTAGAAAACAAAGGACTCTGCTCGCAGTTGGCGAGGAAGTCGTTCGCCATATTGATGACACTATAGAGATTGTTCCAAGTGCTGTTGAGTGTTCCCCAAGTAGGTTTGGCATCAAAACACCCGATGTCGCCACCCTTGGCATCAGCGATGTTACTGATATAGGTTGACATCTCCACATCGGTATTGGTATTGAGACCATAGATGAGTGTCGAACCATAGAGCCCATCGGTAGTCATGTTGGAATACAACTCGGTGAGAAGTGACTTCATGTCAGTCTCATTAGAAAAGACCTTCTCCACGCTGTATCCATCAGCAGGGTCATTGTCAAGGAAGTCGTTGCAAGAGGTCATTGCCAATGCCGAGCATATCAAAGCTGTATATAATAGTTTCTTTTTCATACTTTACGATATTTATGATGATTACAATGTCAACTGGACACCGAAGGTATAAGAACGGCTACGTGGATAGCGGTTGTTATCTATGTTTGGTGTCAAACCTGTTGCTATATCTACTTCTGGGTCATAGCCTGAGTAACCTGTGATGATGAAGAGGTTGTAACCTGTCACGTAGAAACGACATTTCTGGAAACCGATTGCCTTCATCCAGTTCTTTGGCAAGGAGTAACCGATGGAGAGGTTGTTCAAACGGATGAACGAACCATCCTCGATGGCGTATGACATGGTGACCGCCTTACCCATGGATGTTGGATTCCATATCGTGGCATTCTTGTTGAACTCTGCCAAAAGCTCCGGGTTATAACGTATCTCGTTGCCCATGTCATCGAAATTGCGCCAACGCTTGGTGCTGCTGATGTCGGTCGAGAAGTTATTGTAATTGTTGTCTGTCCAAGTTGTCATCATGATTTTGTTGTAGTTATATACATCGAAACCATACATGAAGTTGAAGAAGACACTGGCATCGAAGCCTTTCCATGTAGCGTTCAAACCAAAGCCACCCGAGAACTTAGGAGTCGTATTACCCAAAACTGTGCGGTCATCTTCTGTCAAGACATTGGAGTCGCTATCGCTCAATTTCTTGAACTTGGCGTTTCCTGGTCGTGGGTCTCCACTCAAGATAGAGCAATCTACCACTCCGTCTTTCAAGTGCCAGGTGCGAGACTTCTCATCGAAGTAGTCGAAGTCCTCGACCTTGTAGAACCCATCGTTGACATATCCGTAAATCAAACCAGTAGAACCACCTACGTATGCACGATAGTCATCGTCGTTGGTCAAGTTTTTCAAACCAGACTGAAGAATCCACTCTGTCTCACCGCTTGCCAACTTATCAATCTTGTTCTTGTTGTGACCGATGTTGAAATTGGCGTTCAAGGTGAAGTCCTTCTTGTCGATGATGTAAGCGTTCAACGAAAGTTCGATACCCTTATTGGAAGTCTGACCTACGTTGGTCATCATCTTGGTAAAGCCAGAATAGCCAGGAATGTCGGAAGGGACGAGCAAGTCCTTGACAGTGTTCCAATACAATTCAACTGTACCACTTAAACGCTCATGGAACAAACCGAAGTCGAGACCAAGGTTACGAGTAATGGTTGTCTCCCACTTCACGTTAGGGTTGACAGGATAACGAGTGTTGTAGAACTTATAGTAGAATCTGCTTTCCTCGCCCCATCCTGCAGGACGGCTGCTGCTGATACCATAGAGGTATTTGTAGAGGTTGGCAGAGATTCGGTCGTTACCAGACTCACCCCAAGAGAGACGAAGCTTCAAGTTGGAGAGCCACTTTACATCTTTCAAGAACTTTTCCTGTGATGCACGCCATGCAAAGGCTGCGGCAGGGAAGACACCCCAACGATTGTTCTTCGAGAACTTGGAGCTACCATCGGCACGCAAAGTGAAGGTTGCCAAGTAGCGGTCATCGTACGAGTAGTTGATACGTCCGAAGAAAGATGAGATTCTTGTTGGCGAACCGTATGAAGAACTGTTCTCGTATGGAGTACCCAAGGCAAGGTTGTCAAAAGCCTGCGAAGCTGATGTACCCTCAGGGAAGTAGCGAGTAGAGAACGAACGACTCTTGCTCTCGCTGCTCTTCATCTCCTGACCCACCATCGTCTGGAAGTCGTGTTTGCCGAGAGAGAAGTTGTAGCTCAACACATTGGTAATCTGCCACTTTTTGCCTTCACTCTGGTCTTGTGTCACCATCGGAAGGTTGCCATTGTTCTTGTAGTTGCTGGTTCCCTTGCCATAGTAACGCTTGATGTACTGACTGTTCTCCTCATAACCGAACTCATTGCGAAGGGTCAAGCCCTTGGCTATCTTCCAAGAGAGAGCCACCTGCGTATTCAAGAACTTGTTTTTACGGTTCTTGTAGTTCATTTGGTTTTCCTCGATAGGATTAAAACGAGTTACCTCTGTCAAGGTAGATGGGTCAAAGTAGTCATTGTCCTTTGGCACGTCCATATAGTCGTCAAGACCTTCGGTAGGAGCTTGGCGAAGAGCACTTAGAAGACTGATTCCGTCAGTACCTGCACCGTTCACAGTCTTGTTCAAGTAACGAGTACGATACTCCAAGTCTAAGAACTTAAAGAGCTTGATGTTCAACTGACCATTGAGGTTATTCTGGCGCAAACCATTTCCTTCCATTACAGAAGGTTGGTCTTGGTGAATGAACGCCAACTTATATTTTACCTTGTCTGTTCCACCGCTTACCGACACATCTGTATAGCTTGAGATAGGATGAGAACCGAAGATTTCATCTTGCCAATCATAGCCCTCATCACCTTGATAAATATAGTATTCACTTGCCTTACCATACTTATTGAAGAATCCAGTAGGATTGGAACTCTTCTGGCGAGCATACTCATACTGCATCAAGACATACTCGTAAGGGTCCATTACATCGAGCTTATTGGCAAGTTCCTTGGTCTGGATATAGGAGTTGACATTAATGGTCATCTTACCCTCGTTAGGATGCTTGGTTGTCACCAAGATAACACCATTGGCACCACGAGCGCCATAGATAGCGGTAGAAGCAGCATCCTTCAAAACATCGATGCTCTCCACATCCGTAGGAGGAATATCGTTCAAGCTGCTCACCTCGAAACCATCGACGATGATAAGCGGATTGTTATCCTGCGTGATGGAACCACCACCACGCACACGGATTGTCTGTTCTGCATCAGGAGAACCATCGGCTGTGGTAATCTGCACACCAGGCAGACGACCCACCAAAGCCTCACCTACACTGGTAGTAGGCACTTTCTCCAAACTCTTGCCAGATACGGAAGCCACAGCACCCGTCAAGTTGACACGCTTCTGAGTACCATAACCAACGACTACCACCTCATCGAGCTGTCCCAAGTTCTCTTTCATGAGAATGTTGATGCCAGAAGTTCTGCCGTTCACTTCCTCCTTGGCATCCTGCATACCTACATAGCTCACCAAGAGAACAGCCTTGTTAGGGTTCTTCACATTCTGGAGTTTGAAGTTACCATCCATGTCCGTAACCACAGCCTCGGATGAGCCTTGTACCTTTACTGTCGCTCCGATGATAGGTCCCATGTCATCCGACACATTACCTGTAATCGTACCATTCTGCGCCATCATGCTTGCTGAGAGCATCAACGCTGCGACTGTACTATATATCTTTTTATTCATGTTATTGCCTTTTTACTTGTTTATAATAGATTCCTATTATTTTCTCCAACGGCTGTCGCCGATACCCTTTGTATAAATGATAGAAGACTTGTTCTTGATAGTCAAGTTGCCAGAAGTAGCATTCTCAAACAACTCATCCATGGTCTCTGCGAGTTCCGTAGGCTCCTTGCCAGTCTCAACGCCCCAGCTCTTCACGGTGTAACCCTTGGTGAAATAGTTGTCAGAGAGCGTCTGTGTATCAGTCATGGTAAGATTGAATGGAATTGGAGTACCACCACCCTTGCCACTGATGACATTGTTCTTGGCTGTAAAGTTGAAGTGTTCTGTCTTACTTCCGTTGAAATCAAACCAGTTGGTATTAGAGCCTGCCATATCCACGAAAGTACAGTTCTCGATGTTCACAGTCATCGTCTTGTCTATCTTGTTGGTATTATTGACCAATGGCTTTCCGAAGGTCTTCACATGGAAGGTAGAGTTGCGGAATGTCCAACTATAGATTGGAGCTATAACCTTGGTTGTCATACCGACAAGAGCACTCTTGCCTAATACGAGGTTAGTAAAGCATGTACCATCAAACAAGAAATGGTCAACTACCTGCTGATAATCGGCATTACTTGCCTGATACCACATCGTACCATCATAATTATCAAAGTCACAGTTTACAAAAGCAATCTCACCGATATGGAACTTTTGGTTCTTGAGGTTGAAGACACGGTTGCCTGGTTTCAAATTGACATTCTCGAAGCGGATGGCACTCTGGTCGCCAGTCATACTGATGCTTGCGAAGCTAACGGTTGCCTTAGACTGTTCTGTCTTAGGTTTCTGAGCAACTACGTAAATTGCCTTAGGACAGTCGTTGAGGGTCTCGCTACCAAATGCGTAAGTCTCGCCTGCTTTCAAGTAAAGTTTGATTTCATCTACATTAGCATCATTCTTCAAGCTATTGAACACATCGTCGATATTGTCCTTAGGACTTACGTATGTATAACCATCTGGCACGACAACAGGAGCCGCTGGATTTATCTCTTCTTCTTGCCATCCCTCAGAAGCAATAGTCACCGTATATTTCTGAATCATCGGCTCATCAGCATTATTAAGAGCGAATGCAATCTGTGTCGTATCGTTTGGCAAAATCGTGAAGTTATCTGCGAAAGGCTTGGAGTTGATGACATTCCCTTCACCATCCAAATAGTCTATACGAATACCTACCTGCTTGACGGAAGCCTTAGTCTCCAAAAGCACAAAATCCTCAGAGTAGCTGACACCACCGCTATTGGTTGCCTTGTCTTTCTGAAGCACGGTCTCACCTTCCACGAATGAGGCATCAGAAACCTTGTAAGCTGCTATTGGAGAAGTAACGACAGCACGCACGGTAGAATAACGCTTGTCAGCCTTGGTATCGGTAGCCTTCAATCGCAACACACCTGTTCGAGTAAACATATCTAATTGGAGAGCATCACCTGCAGAGTAAGTCACAGGAGCAGAAATGGCGAAAGCTTGCTTTGCGTCTGGGTCTTGTGCGATGACCGTCTCATCCAACTTCTGCATCTTCGCTGTCAACTGGTCAGCAATCAAATTGGTCTCAGAAGTAGCAAGCACACGATAGGTTCCGTTATCCAATTTGAAAGGATACAAGGAAGAGTAGTTTGCCAAGTAGTTTCCATCATCTGCATAGATGAATAAAGGTTTGTTGGAAGTACCGAAGTACTGAGACCATTCCTTGCCATCCTTGGTAATCTGATAGCCCTTCACAACCGATGAGTCATAAACCTCATCCTTGGAACAAGAACCCAGTCCGCCCAAGAGAGCCATCATTGCTGTTATATATAAAAGATTCTTTTTCATGCGTTATAACTTTAGAAATCAGTAACTGTTACACTCACTGGGGCTTTCTTAGCAGCACGAGTATAAGCCTTTGCCGAAGCATCCCAAGCAGACTGTAGGTATTCCTCATCGGTGAGAGGAACGTTGATGATGTATCTCTTGGAAGACTCAAACACAACACCTGCATCTACCAAGGCAGCGGTCTGGTTGACCAAGTTGGAGCCTTTATACATCTTATAAGTAACACCTGTAGAAGTTCCTGCTGGAGCCGAAGGGAAGGAATAAGCACTAGCTTGATAGCCCTTGCTCTTGTCGGTAGAGATGGTGACATCGCTTACCACAACTTCCTTGGATTGTACTTTATAAGAGGTGGCGAGATTGGTGAAGGTCACATCTACCTTGTCAAACTTGCCAAAAGATACCAAGGTCGCCTCATCTTCCGTTGGCTTTAAGACCACCTGACCTACCAAACGATGCAAAGTAATGTTTACATCAGAAGTGGTATAATCGCTCTTGAAACTTACGATGTCACTGATATAAACCTCGTCTGTGCAAGCAGGATCGAGATTGACTTGTACGGTGGCAAGACTATCGGTCTCTGTCACTGAACTTGCATTGGCAACAACAAATGTCTGCAAGTTCTCACCCAATGGCAACTCCACATTTAAGTTACCGTCACCTACTGCGAGTGTCTTGGCATAGACGAGAGAGTCTTTCTTGCGCTCCACTTGATACACATAAATACTGACTTCCTTGATGTCCGCCTGCTCAGCTGCATCATCAGAAGAACGTGTAAGATTCAATGTCACGGTGCGAGTCTGCTGTGCAGTCTGCGATTGTCCTGAGTTCTGTCCTGCCAACTCATCAAGAGCTTCCGAGCAAGATGTCAAAACCAAGAGTGACATGAATACGAATGTCATTAGTTTCTTCATTTTGTTTGTTTTTTATTTAGGTTTTTACTTTTTCGTTTTTAGTTGCTGCAAAGGAAACACAAACGAGCGCAATGAAAGTTGACTTTCAAATTGCCGAGTGCAGCTTTTCTTCTGCAAAGGTCGCAAAAATGTGGAAAATATGCGAGTAGTATCTATCGCAAAGGGGGTAAAATCTGCCAATATGCGTCTTTTACCCCCTTATTCATGGGGGAATAATAATATCTTCCCTATTTTCTATCACCTTTTACTATTTGATTTTTACCTCAATAGTCTTTAGGTCTTTAGCCATACTTGACGAACCTACCATCAACTGATACTTCTTGTTAGGAACGACACGCATGGTGTTGGTCTGTGCATCCCAAGTCTCGAAGTCCTCGTTGGTCATGGCAATCTCTACCATCTTGGTCTCGCCAGCCTTCAAATCCACTCGTTGGAATCCACGAAGGGTTTTGATTGGACCCGTCACGTCATCGGTTCGCTTGAGATAAAGTTGCACGATTTCCGTGCCATCCTTGCTACCTGTATTACTAACGGAAACAATTACCTTTTTATTTTTCTTATCAAACTTTGGTTTGCTGATTTCAAAAGTTGTATAGCTCAAACCATAACCGAAAGGATAGAGAGGCTCGCCCTTGAAGTAACGATAAGTACGATTCTCCATACGATAATCCTCATAGTCTGGCAACTGGTCTGTACTCTTATAGAAGGTAATAGGCAACTTACCGCTTGGATTGACATCACCGAAAAGGATTTCGGCTACAGCCTGTCCACCTTTCTCACCACCATACCAAGCCTGGAGGATGGCATCTGAGTTTTCAGCTTCTGGTACAAGAGCCATGGCACTACCCGAACAGTTGACATAAACAATCTTCTTACCTGCTTGACGAAGGGCGGCTATCGCCTTACGCTGAGCCTCTGGCAATTCGATGGTCAAACGATCTCCACCTTGGAAACCTGGTTCCTTGACGCTCATCTGTTCACCTTCCAAACGAGGCGAGATGCCACCTACAAAGACAACCACATCGGCATCGCCTACCTTCTGTACCAGTTTTTCTGTTGGCATTGCCTCCAAATGACCGAGGTCAAACTGCAAGACAGCCATCGCCGTCTTTTGCACATAGTCTATCTGCAAGCGATATTCCTTGCCAGCCTCCACCTTATATATTTTATTGGCTACATTGACACGTTCACGAGCCTTCCAACTGTCAATGACAGTATCGCCATTCACAATCAAACGAGCCAAGTCATCACTTGCCAACTGCAACTGCAATTCCTCAGAATGAGTAGGACGGAAGATACCTTCCAACTTAGCAGAGAAATGCTCCAAATTAACACCAGGAGCAAAGACGGTAGCACCACCATTACTCAGGTTGACAGGTTCCGCTATATTAAAAGAGGTGACAGGCTCACCCTTCATTTCCTCATTGTTCCAATAAGTAACAGCCAATCCTTTCTTTCCATCGGCAGAAGTAATCTCATTGTAACGACTATTGAACTCCTCGCTGCGAGTATGCCCACAGCCACCCACATATCTCACGTTACCAACCAAGTTGCGAATACCCTGCAAGATAGTTGTGGTAGAAGTAGGATAACCACTGTAATTGCCCCACATCATGGTAGAGTCAACGGCATTAGGTCCGACCACAACTATCTTCTGACCGTTTTTCTTCAAAGGAAGAATACCATCATTCTTCAAAAGCACCATACTCTGGCGAGCCATGTCAAGTGCCAATTGCTTATGTTCCTTAGAGGCGATGACCTCTAAAGGAATACGTTTCCAAGGCACGAGGCTTTCGTCATCGAAGTCGCCCAATTCAAAACGTTCCTTCAACAATCGCTTCACGCTCACATCTATCTGTGCCTCGGTAATCTGCCCATTCTTCACGGCACGAGGAAGAGCCGCATAGTTGCCTCCACACTCTACATCCGTACCCGAGATGACAGCCTTTGCCGAAGCCTCACCTGCTTCCTTAGCAACTCCATGTTTGCCTGGACGCCAGAAATCTCCGATAGCACCACAGTCACTGCAAACCACACCTTGAAATCCCCACTCATTGCGAAGAATCTGTTGGAGATAACGATTGTTACCACAACAAGGGTCGCCATCAATACGCTGGTAAGCACACATCACTTGAGCCACCTTACCCTGTTGCACCAAACTCTTGAAAGCAGGCATATAAGTTTCCCAAAGGTCACGCTCAGGCAAGTTTTCCAAATTGAAAGAGTGACGATTCCACTCTGGACCACTATGTACGGCAAAGTGCTTGGCGCAAGCTAGGAGCTTGTAATATTTGGAATCGGCAGGACCTTGCAAGCCTCTTACCACAGCCAATCCCATGCGAGTCGTCAAGTATGGGTCTTCACCGTAGGTCTCTTGTCCTCTACCCCAACGAGGGTCACGGAATATATTTATATTAGGTGTCCAAATAGACAAGCCTTGATATTTCTTGATTTCGCCACTCTTACGAGCCAAGTTATTTTTGGCACGAGCCTCATCACTAACCGCCTCGAAGATACGTTCGAGCAAGTTGTCATTAAAAGAAGAAGCCATTGCCGTGGTATTAGGGAACACGGTAGCATAACCATTGCGAGCCACTCCATGAAGAGCCTCGCTCCACCACTCAAACTGAGGGATGCCCAAGCGAGGGATGGCAGGAGAACCATTGCGCATAATGTCCGCTTTCTCCTTCAAGGTAAGGCGAGAGCAAAGGTCAGTAGCTCGCTCCTCCGCAGAAAGGTTAGGATTCTGATAAGGCAACATCTGGGCAGAACATTGGAAAGCAACAACCGCAGATGCCAAGATTGTCATAAGTCGTTTGTTCATATTCGTCAACTTTTAAAAGATTATTAAATTCTGATGCAAAAGTACCTATTTTTCCTTATTTGCAAGAGGAATATTTATGGGAACACGGTAATTTTGGCAATTATTTCCCTAGTTGCGATAATTATTCCCTATTCTCATGCTTGCCAACACCGAAAAAGCCATATTTCCCCCCTTAAACTTTTGGCTAAATAAAAACTTTTGCCTATTTTTGCAACAGAAATATCAATAACCTATGATGAAAAGACTGACTACTTTTATTATAACCTTACTGGCATTTGCCTCTATTTGGGCACAACCATATTGCACTGTAAGGACTTTCAATATTCGTGATGGCTTGGCTGCCAACACGATTTCGGGTATCGGACAGGACAACCAACAGCTGATGTGGTTCAGCACATGGAACGGTCTCTGTTGCTTTGATGGTTACCGCTTCACCACTTTCAGGGACATACCTGGCAAGAACGAAGTGCTGACCACCAACCGCTTGCTCATGGCTGTGCCGAACTCAGAGAACAACATCTATTGCACTACCTACGACAAACGTCCTTACGTCTTCGACACGAAACTCTGTAAGTTTATCGACCTCGCCCATATCATTAAGGAAAGATATGGGATAGAATTTCATGCCCGCAAATTTTACCCCCTTTCCAATGGCTATACTTGGATAGCAGGACTTGACGGACAGAATATCCGCATCAAGGACAAAGTGGTGGATGGAACTTACCAGATGCAACTCATCGGAAAGGATGTTCCTCCGTTGAATAGTACCATCATCAGCAAAGTGCTTGTCGATGAATCAAGAAGAGAATGGATTGTTACGGACAAAGGCACCCAGATTTTCCAACAGAAACTGACCGTTGGCAACAAGTTCGAATTTTTGAAACAAGCCAACAACAGGGTCTATCTTGCCAGTCTTGATGGTCACTTGGCTTTCTATAACGAAAAAGCCAACAAACTGACATATATCTCATTGCCTGTTGGTACATGCAAAATCAATGAAATGAAGCGGTTCAGTAGTCAACAGATAGGATTGGCTACCAACCTCGGTGTTGTCTTCATCAACACCAGCAACAACCGTATCACCTCCCTATCTCTTCAAAACCCATCGCAAGCCTCATCGGAAATTTTCGATTTACACAAAGATAGCAAAGGACGCATCTGGGCTTTCGGCACAGGTTTGGGGGCATCCATCATCAATCCAACGACCTTATCTGCGACTTGGGTTGCAGAGGAACAACCTTCCACTCCTTACTTCACAACTAGTGAGAAGACGATATGGGTGGAAGACAAGTACAATACCATTTGGATAACACCGACCAAGGGATATTTCGGTTATTATGATGAGAAAAGCCAAGTCATCAAGCCCTATTCACTTAATTCTACTGGACATAGCTTTGTCAATGACATCAACAAATGCTTCGTCGATAGCCAAAAGAACCTATGGCTGACCAGTGCGCACGACTTGACACTGGTGAACTTGCGTACCCATAAATTCAAGATGATACCTTTGGAGCAAGGCAGGGAGACACGTGCTACTTGCTGCGATGCCAATGCTAATCGCTATTTCGGAACGACCTCAGGTAACATCATCGTCGCCGACAATCAGTGGAATACCATGGGCTATCTATCACCACAAGGCAAGTTCTCAGCTACCCCAACGCCTTTCGAGGGTAAGATATATGCCCTGTTCATAGATAAGAGCAATCGCCTTTGGATAGGAACTAAGGGCGGTGGTCTGTATGTACGTTTTGCAGATGGAGAGATGCGCCGATTCATCCCAAACAATGCAGACAAGTTCAGCATCAACTCCAAGGACATCTACACCATCGACCAAGATAACAACGGAAGCATCTGGATAGGAACATACGGAAAAGGCATCAACCTCGCCCAAGTGAACGAGGACAAGACCATCCGTTTCATCAACAACAGCAATGGACTTGCCACCATCGACAAGGACAATTATCAACACGTGCGCCGTATCACACATACTTCCGACGGAACCATCCTCGTTTCCACAACTGATGGACTAGTCACCTTTAGCAACCAAGCCAAGGACTTACGAAGTTTCAAGTATTACACTAACAAGCATGTACAAGGCGACACCACTAGTTTGGCAACCAGCGACGTGCTGCAAGTTCTCGTCACCCGAAAAGGCAAGATTTTTGTTGCCACCATGTCGGGAGGTTTACAAGAAATACAAGGGGACAAGACTTTGCTCTCCAACCAACTCAAATTCAAGACCATCAATCTACCTACCTCTGTAGAAGGCATCATCCAGTCTTTGGCTGAAGACAAAAATGGAAATATCTGGATTACCCGAGAGAGCAGCATCGACATGTATAACCCACAGAATGGCAATATCTCCCTCTTCGGTCCGAACGACCTAGGAGACCATACAGAGTTCTGTGAGGCTATGCCGTCGGTGGATGCCAACGATGACTTTTCCCTATGTGCCATGGATGGAATTATCACCTTCAATCCACAGCACATCCAAAAGAGCGACTATAAACCCAACATCATCTTCTCGGCTATTCAATACCAAGGAGAGACTGAGCCTCAACCTATCCTTTATACCGATAAGCTAGAGATACCTGCGATCCAACGAAGTTTTACTATCAGCTTTGCCGCCCTCGACTATCTCAATAACAGTATGGTGAGATACGCCTACAAGATAGAAGGCATCGACAAGGAATGGAACTATCTGAGCAACAATGAGCACAGTGTGTCATACAACCATTTCCCTGCTGGCGATTATACCTTGTTGGTGAAGAGTACGAATACCGATGGCGTATGGGTAGATAACGTGAAGAAACTCCACATCTACTCGCACCCTACCTTTTGGGAAACCATCTGGGCAAAGATACTCTATTTACTCATCTTCATCGGCATCCTCTATGCGGCAGGACGATATTATGTTTTGAAGCACAAAGCAGCCATGGAGCACGACATGACCATCATGAAGACTCGATTCTTCACCGAGATAGGACATAAGTTGCGTACACCACTTACCTTGATTGGCGGACCAGTCACGGAAGTATTGGACAAGGAAACACTCAGCGAACTAGGACGAAAGCAGATGGAGATGGTACAACGCAACTCACGCAACATGCTAGAGTTGGTCAATAAGATGTTGGAGCACAATGCCGCCAAAAACTATTTTGTCGATGACAGCAATGCCCCAGTCTTCAAGCAAGCCCTACAAGAAGAGGTTTCCGAGAAGACCAAAACACAAAAAGAACAAGCGAACATCGACAAGAGTACTCGTCTCTTGGTGGTGGAAGACAATGATGACTTACGCTCTTTCCTTGTCAGCATTCTGAGCGACCAATACACCATGCTGCAAGCAGAAAACGGAAAGAAGGGATTGGAAATCGCCATCAAGGAGATGCCAGACTTCATCATCACCGATGTCATGATGCCAGTGATGGACGGTTTGACAATGGTACACCAAATCAAGCAAAACAAGGACATCTGCCACATCCCTATCGTGGTACTCTCTGCGAAGGCTTCGCTCGATGACCGCTTGCAAGGTTTGAACGAAGGCATTGATGACTATATCACCAAGCCATTCTCTGCCACCTACCTGCGTCATCGTGTAGAAAACATCATCGCACAAAGAAAGATGCTCCAACAATCTTACTTGGAACAGATTGTTCCTGAAGACAAGCAGACCTACAAGCTGGAATCCGTACAGATAGTCGATGCCGACAAGGAGATGATGAACCAACTGATGTCGTTCTTGGAGGAGAATATCTCCAACACGGAAATCAAGATAGAAGACCTAGCCAACGCCGTTCATCTCGGCAGAACGGTATTCTATGAGAAGATGAAGAGCATCGTGGGTATGTCACCTATCGACTTCTTGCGCCACATCCGTTTGCAGAGAGCCGAGGAACTTGTGGCTAAGAGCACCGATACCTTCTCGCAGATAGCATACGCCGTAGGCTTCACCGACCCGAAGTACTTCGGCAAGTGCTTCAAGAAGGAAACAGGTATGACTCCATCTGAATATCGTGAGAAAGCCAAGACTGAGCAAGTGTAATGGCTTTCAATACAAGGAAAAGATGAAGGGGATGTCGCAAATCGCTGCGACATCCCCCTCTTTTCTTTACTAATCTACTAAAACTACTTATTAATAATATAAACCTAAAATTCATTATTTGACAACCACCTTCTTGCCGTTGACAATATAGATGCCCTTCTGCAAATTGGCAGCATTGACTTTACGCCCATCCAAGGTATAGATTTCCATCTTGGCATTCTGCTGAGCCTCAGCTTGGATTTCTTGGATGCCAGTAGCACCCTTAGGAGAGAACTTGAGGTTGGCGATATTGGCTGTATTCTTGTTAGTAGAGCAATTGAAAGTAATCGTGAGATACTTCAAACCCTTGCTGAGGGCATCGGTTTCAAATGAATAATCATCCCAAGCTGCCCCCTTGGAGTTTCCCCAAGACTTATTGTTGGCAATTTCTATCGTCTTCTCAAACTCAACTTCTTCTGAAGCATTTGTTATCGTAAAAGTAACAGTTACTCCATCTCGCTTTGTACATCCTTTAAAATCTACAGTGAATGCCTGTGCCTCCTTGACATCAAGCACAGCAGAACAAGCATTGCCTGTACGGATGTTTTCTATCATAGGATAATCGCCTGCATCCTCATTGACATTACCTCCATTAGGAAAACTGAACTTCGCACCCAAATCAACATAGTCTGTGCTTGACATATCTATCACATTACTTCCGTCTATCGTTGTAGGATTGAGCAAGCCTGTTGTAGCAATGTCCTCACCTTCCAATGAACCTTCTGCATACTGCGCCTCAGTAATGTCGGCAACGAGTGAGTTGATATAGTTCTCCAAGTTGGTGTAGCCGTTGGATGCAACCTTTGCTCCATCAGTAGCATCATTAGGGTCTAAGCCATTGGCTCTCTCCCAAACATCAGGCATACCATCACCATCAGTATCTACAGGAGCAGCGGTGCTATTCAACTTTGGCCAAGCATCCTCGCCATCGGTCTTAGCCTCACTCTGAGTATCGATGATACCAGGGCGGTCGCTTTCCTCTGCACCTGTAAAGGTAGTCTTGCCATTCTTCACATCCTCGGCGATAATCTTGTCGAGGGCGTCACGATGATAGCTTGCACCAGCGTATGCAATAACTTTCTCCAAAGCCTTGTCTGGAGTATGAGTTGTTACGAGAGCAAAAGGCATAGCAGCATCAGCCTTGATGGTATCGCGAGTAACCTTGCTCCAACCATACTCTGCACCATCCACGATATTGTCGATGACACCAAGCTGCCAGTTGTCGTTGGTCACATCAGCCCACTTGGAGTTCTTGTTACCTGCCACGTAGTAGTGTCCCCATACGTATGCCTCCACCTCATCGGTGTTATTACCTTGTGCATCCTTTACGTAGTGAGTACCATGACCAGTGCCAAGAATACGCTTCTGCACGCCCTCTGGACGTTTCTCTGTCAATGGACCAGGCTTGTAATAGTTGTTTACGATATTGATGTTCATTTCCTCACCACCGTATGCACCATTGCCACCCCAATTGTAGATGACATTGTTGCGCCAGTCCGTAGGATGTTCTTTGCTGGTATCATCGCCACTACGGAACACATAGCGAGGGGTACGAGAGTCATGATGGGCTATCAAGTTGTGGTGATAAGTGGTGCGACCGCCACCCATCATTGCTCCATAGCCATGTGCGCCTTTCTGGTGACCGGCAAAACGGAGACTCTGATAAGCCATACACCACTGCACGGTGGTATTGCGATTGCCATAGACGGCAAGACACTCATCGATACTCCAGCTTACGCTACAGTGGTCGATGATGATGTTGGAGCCATCAAATCCACCAAGACCATCACCCTCGTGACCGCCATTACCCCTATCCACGTTGTCATTTCCACAACGGAAACGAACATATCTGATAATTACATTAGGAGCCTTGATGACAAAAGGCCATGCGGCGATACAAATGCCATCGCCAGGGGCAGTCTGACCAGCTATCGTAAGGTCACCAGATTTCAAGTCGAGCTGGCTTTTCAAGAAGATAGTACCCGACACATCAAAGATGATGGTACGAGGACCTTTTTGGTTACAAGCCCAACGGAAAGAGCCTTCCTCGCCTGTATCTTCGAGTGTGGTGACATGACACACGGCACCACCACGGCCACCTGTCACATACATGCCATAACCTTGTGCGCCTGGGAAAGAAGGAACTTTGTTATTGTCTGCCATCGCTGTTGCGGCTGTTACGAGCATACTGCTGAAGAGTACACCTTTCAATAGACTGCTAAGTAATGTTTGCTTCATATCGAAAAACGGTTTTTAAGTTATTGTTAATAGTATTATCGGAATCCGCCTTATTTTCTTGTAGAGAAAAACATAGGTTCTCGATTCGCTTGCAAAATTAAGAGGAAGAAAAGATACTTCATGGTGTATTTTTGGCAAAATAGGAGTATAAAATGACGGAAACACCTCTATGCGATTAATTTTACCCACCTTTCCGTACTATCTTCTCCCTTGCCTACAATTTTCTTTAGTACTTTTGCGGTATCAAACAAACAAGAACTTAAAACGGACTAAAACATGGATAAGAACTATCTATTGATTCAAGAGTATTATAGCAGGAGCCGTGAGCAATTGATACATTACGCGCTCAAATGCCAACTGGAACTAAAGGATGCCGAGGACATCGTGCAAGACACCTTTCTTCGGCTTCTCGTATCAGACAAGATGATCAACAAGATCACCTTACCTGCATTGACACATAGCGTTCTCAGCAATCTCATCAGAGACCATTGGCGTCACCAAGTCTATGTTGACCAACATGAGCGATACATCAAGTATTCCTCTAGTCGCAGCGAAGACGGCATGAGGCTCATCTCCATGCACGAAACAGAGATTTGGCTCCAAAAGAGCATCGCAAAACTAGACGAGAAGAACTGCAAAATATATCGCATGAGCATGGAAGAAGGGAAAAAAGTAAGCGAGATTGCCAATTGCCTTCACATTAAATACAAAACAGTGGAAAATCGTCTCAGTATGGCAAGAAAAGAAGTTAGGCATCACATGGCTGCCATATGCCAATAATGATGCCAAGACTACTACCATTTCAAATGCCCATACTTATCCTTATACCAAAGTTGCCAGCCATTCACCAAGTTCTGCCAAACGACATAGGCACCGGGAGCAACTGCCGCCAAGGGATTGAGGAATGTAAGTGTCAGCCAAATGCCCACTATCGTATTCTTCTGACCCAACGCCTGTCCAGCACTAATGCTTGCACCATAATGCCGCCCAACTGCCTTACCGATGGTGAACTGGATGAGACACACAAAGAGCGGCACGATAAGCAACAATGCCAATATCCATCCCACCACCTCGGCATGAAGGATATTACGAACCATCTCCCCCATCAAAATCATCAAGTTGAAGCACCACATGTAAAATCCCAAATCTTTCACACTCTTCACCTTATCTACAAACTTGGGCAAAAACCTTCTGCTCAACAAGGCCAAGATCAAGGGAACGACCAAGACCGTCGTGACATTGCGGAACACCATCATGCTCATCATGAGAAAGGAGACATCGGCCCCCTTCTCCACCATCGGGAAGAGACTCGGAATGATAATCATCGTAAAAATATTGGCAATGACCGTATAAGTGGTGAGCGACCCAATGCTGCCACCAAGTTTCTCCGTCACCACAGCCACAGCCGCAGCCGTAGGACATATAAAGCAGACGAACGCACCTTCAAGTACTATCTTTGCACTAGGATTGCCACCAAACTCCATGACAAGCACCACCATCACCAGAGCCAACGATGTACGAATCATCTGAAGGATGAAATGCCAAGCTTGGGGCTTCATCTCCTTGATTTCTATCTTACAAAACGTAACATAGAGCAAAGCAAACAATACCCCGGGCATCAAATCCACCAACTTCGGACCAACGGCATCACCTATTGGCGACAAGAAAGAAACGTTGGCAAAAACCAAATACACCACCACTCCTATCACTAAAGAACATGGCAACGAAAACTTACGAAAAAATCTCCACAAACCCATACCTTATATTATATAAAGGAAACAAAAGCTGTTGCACGATAAGAAAAAGCCCTCTCCCATTCGGAGCAATCCGACAGAAGAGGACCCTTTGTATCATTTATATCTCAAAGCTAATGTTTAGTCTTTGTTACTGCGCTTACGCTCCAAATGGTCGAGGATGACCTTGCGCATACGCATATTCTTAGGAGTAACCTCCACGTATTCATCCTCACGGATGTACTCCAAGCACTCCTCAAGGCTCATCACTGTTTTAGGGATGACACGAGCCTTGTCGTCGGAACCTGAAGCACGGACATTGGTAAGCTGCTTCGCCTTGGTCACATTGATGACAAGGTCGTTGTCGTGAACGTGCTCACCTACTACCTCACCAGCATATACCTCCTCACCCGGGTCGATGAAGAACTTGCCACGGTCTTGCAACTTGTCGATGGCATAAGCGAAAGCTGTACCCGTCTCCAAGGCTATCATGCTACCGTTACTACGACGGCTAATCTCACCCTTGAACGGCTGATACTCCTTGAAACGGTGAGCCATGATAGCCTCGCCCTGGGAAGCAGTCAACACATTGGTACGAAGACCGATGATGCCACGAGAAGGAATGTCGAACTCTATATCCACACGGTCGCCCATATTCAACATTGAGGTCATATCACCCTTGCGACGAGTTACCATATCAATCATCTTAGAAGCAAACTCCTCTGGTACGTTGATAGTCAACTCCTCTACCGGCTCGCACTTCACACCATCAATCTCTTTGTAGATAACCTGTGGCTGACCAACCTGAAGCTCATAACCCTCACGACGCATGGTCTCGATGAGCACTGAGAGGTGGAGCACACCACGGCCGCTCACAATCCACTTATCGGTAGAATCCTCGAAAGGTTGAACACGAAGAGCGAGGTTCTTCTCCAACTCCTTATTCAAACGTTCCTGGATATGGCGAGAAGTACAGAACTTACCTTCCTTGCCAAAGAAAGGAGAATCATTGATGGTGAAGAGCATACTCATGGTAGGCTCATCGACAGCGATAGGTGGAAGTGGCTCAGGGTTCTCGAAGTCGCAGATGGTATCACCAATCTCAAACTTCTCCAAACCGATTACCGCACAGATGTCGCCAGAATCAACATGGTCGGCCTTCTTGTGCCCCATACCCTCAAATGTATGAAGTTCCTTAATCTTAGTTCTCTCCTGAGTACCATCACGATGGCAGATGGTGATGTTCATACCATCGTTCAAAGTGCCACGGTGTACACGACCTACGGCAATTCGGCCTGTGTAAGAGCTATAATCGAGAGAAGTAATCAAGAGTTGAGGCGTACCCTCCAACTGCTTAGGAGCAGGGATTACCTCAACTATCTTATCGAGCAAATAGTCGATGTTGTCTGTAGGAGTATTGTAGTCCTCACCCATCCAGCCATTCTTGGCAGAGCCATAAACTACGGGGAAGTCAAGCTGGTCTTCCGTAGCGTCGAGGTCGCACATGAGGTCGAACACCATCTCATACACTTCCTCAGGACGGCAGTTAGGCTTATCCACTTTATTAACCACCACGATAGGCTTCAGACCAAGTTGCAAAGCCTTCTGTAATACAAAACGAGTCTGAGGCATAGGACCCTCGAAAGCATCGACGAGGAGCAGGCAACCGTCTGCCATGTTGAGCACACGTTCCACCTCGCCGCCGAAATCAG
Organism: Waltera intestinalis; assembly: GCA_963628185.1. Lineage (GTDB taxonomy): Bacteria > Bacteroidota > Bacteroidia > Bacteroidales > Bacteroidaceae > Prevotella. The sequence goes on from CAVGEN010000029.1 coordinate 27,753, forward strand.
AGTGACCCGGGGTATCCAGAATATTGATTTTAGTACCTTTCCAATTAATAGACACATTCTTAGAAAGAATGGTTATACCACGCTCACGCTCCAAGTCGTTGGAATCGAGCACTTCGCCGCTGTTATCCTGGCCGTCACGGAACAGCTTACCAGCGAGCATCATCTTATCGACCAAGGTAGTTTTACCATGGTCAACATGCGCAATAACTGCAATGTTTCTAATGTCTTGCATTTCGTTTTACCTTAAATACTTTATGAATTTGGGTGCAAAATTACAAAAAATATCGGAAAAGTTTGCACGTTTCACGAAAAAGTTGTAACTTTGCACCGCATTTTTAGGGAAACCACCGTGAGGAAGGTCTCGGATGCAATCCAAACAAATAATAATTAAACATTTAAGTAACACAGCTATGTATTTAGACAAAGCAAAAAAAGAAGAGATCTTTAGCAAGTACGGAAAGTCTAACTCTGATACTGGTTCAGCTGAGAGCCAGATAGCATTGTTCTCATACCGTATTGCTCATTTGACGGAACATGTAAAGCAGAACCGTAAAGATTATACTACAACACGTTCTTTGACACAGCTTGTAGGAAAGCGTCGTGCATTGCTCGATTACTTGTATGACCGCGACATCAATCGCTATCGTGCCATCATCAAGGCTCTCGGTCTTCGTAAGTAATCTTGTAGCATTTTGCTTTAAGACATTGAATCCCATCATTCCACTTGAGAATGATGGGATTTTTTATGTCATCCCCCTGCCTTTTCGGAATATATTCATGTGAGAAGAAATCAGCGTATTTCCTTCAGCGGTACCATGACAAACTCCCTTTCCTCCATCAAGGGATGGGGAATCACCAAGTCTGGCTCGCTCACCTTCAAGTCATCATACATCAAGATGTCGATGTCGATGATGCGATCATGGTATTCACCGTTTACCGACTTCAAGGTTCTGCCCATCTCCATCTCTATCTCTTGCAAAGCCTCCAAAAGTTGGCGAGGGGCAAATGCGGTTTCCACCAACACACAAGCATTGACAAAATCGTTGGGAGAAGAGAAACCCCAAGGCTTGGTTTCATAAAGAGCTGACTGGCGCACGACCACGCCAACCAGCTCTTCTATCTTTTCTATCGCCTCACGGATGTTACGCTTCCGATTGCCAAGGTTCGTCCCGAGGCTCAAATATACTTTACTCATTTTATCCACATATATCCACAGACGCTAACACTTATCAACAAATATCAACACACTGTGGATAACTTAGTTTAATAATTGACATTCAAGAACTTTAGTCGTTCAAAATCAACAAAGAATCACCAAAGCAGCCAAACATATAACCATTCTTCACCGCCTTCTTATAGCAGTCATACACCAAGTCGTAACCACCAAAGGCAGCAGTACACATCATGAGCGTTGACTCAGGATGATAGAAGTTGGCTACCATGCTGTCGGCCAAGCCGAAGTCGTATGGAGGGAAGATAAACTTGTTAGTCCAACCATCAAACTCCTTCAACATCCCGTCAGTGCCTACAGCCGTCTCTGTAGCCTTAGCCACACTTGTGCCTACCGCACAAACATGATGTCCAGCACACTTAGTGCTATTAACTCGCTCACAGCACTCCTTGCCGATAATCATCTGCTCAGAGTCCATCTTATGTTTAGTCAAGTCCTCCACCTCAATCTCATGGAAGTTGCCCAAGCCACAATGCAAAGTGATAAAGGCAGAATGAATGCCACGAATTTCCATACGCTTCATCAACTCACGCGAGAAGTGAAGTCCTGTCGCAGGAGCCGTCACTGCACCTTCCTTATCAGCAAACACACACTGGAAGTCCTCCATGTCGTCATCAGTAGCATGATGGTCTTCTCGCTTGTCGATTACATAACGAGGCAATGGAGCCTCGCCAAGAGCGAACAACGAACGTTTGAACACATCGTGATTGCCATCCTCGTCATAAAGGAAACGAAGCGTACGGCCACGGCTGGTAGTATTATCTATCACCTCAGCTACCATCTCATTGACTTCATCAAAGAAGAGTTTGTTGCCAATACGGATTTTGCGAGCAGGCTCAACCAACACGTCCCAAAGACGCATCTCGGCATTCAACTCACGAAGCAAGAACACCTCAATCTTGGCATCTGTTTTTTCCTTGGTGCCATACAAACGAGCAGGAAATACCTTGGTATCATTGAATACAAAAGTATCCCCCTCATCGAAGAAGTCAACGATGTCCTTGAACTGCAAGAACACAGGATTACCCTCTGCATCCTTCAGTTCCTTGCCGTCAGCACCTTTCTTATACATCTGGATAGTCTCAGACTTCTTGTGCAAAACCATCAAGCGCGACTCGTCACGGCGTGTCACCTCGAAAGTACGTTCCCCACCAGCAGTCTTTACTACTCGCTTAGCCTTATGTGGATAGAGCGCGATTTGTGTCTCTGGTAACTTAAAATTGAATTGTGATAATTTCATGTTATATAATACTCCTTTCTATTACAACTTATTAATCATTATATCCTAGTACTTATCTTGCGACACCTCCAACTTCTGTGCATCCAGCCACTCTTGGAAATGGTCGAAGCCGATGCAATTCTCAACCGAAAAGCTGCCTGCTTTCGTACGGCGTAGTGCTATCAGGAACGCACCGCTATGCAAAGCCCTACCAATATCACGTGCCAAAGAACGAATATAAGTACCCTTGCCACATACCACCCTGATAGACGCTTGTTTCTTGGCATCGTCGTAATCGGTCAACTCTATCTCATCAACACGCACCGTCTTGGGTTTCAACCGCACTTCCTCTCCAGCCCTACGCAAAGCATAAGCTCGATCACCATTCACCTTGACGGCACTGTAGGTAGGAGGTACTTGCTGGATTTCTCCCACAAACAGTTGGAGTGTCGTCTCCACCAATTGGCGATTGATATGTTTCGTGGGATAAGTATGATTGACACTATGCTCCTTGTCATAGCTGGCAGTCGTTGCACCAAACTGAAGAGTAGCGGTATATTCCTTGGTATGCGTTTGCAACAGTTCTATCTCCTTGGTTTTCTTACCTGTGCAAAGCACTAGCACCCCCGTAGCCAAAGGGTCGAGGGTACCCGCATGCCCGATTTTCACCTTAAACTTGAGTTTCTTCGACAACAAGTATCTGACATGAGCCAAAGCCCCGAAGCTAGACATGCGGTAAGGCTTGTCGATGGCTATGATTTCTCCTTTTCTGAAATCCATTATATTTTAGTATGGGGTTATACGAAGAAAGCTCTCCTAGAGCAGGGAGCAGACAATAGTCACGGCGCCGGCAATGGCACAATAAATGCCAAAGTACACCAACTTGCCTTTCTTCACAATGTTGATCATCCACTTGCAAGCCAGGCAACCCGACACAAAGGCAGCCACGAAACCCACCACCAAAGGCAAGGTGTCAATGCCGCCAAACGCCTCTTCGCCCTTCAGACCCTTCAACGCATCGAGCAGAGCCTCACCGAGAATGGGAGGAATGACCATGAGAAAGGAGAATTGAGCCATCTTCTCCTTCTTGTTACCAAGCAAGAGTCCCGTTGCAATAGTGGTACCCGAGCGTGACAGACCGGGCAGCACGGCCAATGCCTGCGACAATCCAATCACAAAAGCATGCCAAGCACTGATGTCCTCTCGCTGACGCGGTTTGGCGAAATAGGAGAATGTGAGGAGGAGGGCTGTCACAATGAGCATACAGCCCACGACAAGCAGTCCTGAGCCAAAGATTTCCTCCACCGTGTCCTTGAAGAACACACCTACGATGCCCACAGGAATCATAGAGATGACGATGTTGATGAAATATTTAGTCTCCTCGTTCATCTTAAACTTGAAGAGTCCCTTCAATATCCAGTCTATTTCCTTCCATAGGACAACCAGGGTACTAAGCACAGTCGCCACGTGCACCAAAACGGTAAACGCCAGATTATCCTCACCGTTGATGCCAAAGATGGAAGAACCGATGGCCAGATGGCCACTACTACTCACAGGAAGGTATTCCGTGAGACCCTGCAAGAGCCCCAATACCAATGCTTCAAACCAATTCACTTTCTTACTATTTTATTTTTCGTGTTCTAAGTTTACTTAACAAATGAATTCTTTACTCTCCACTTACCTTGTCTTTTGGTTTGCGAATTACGGCATAGATGATAGAGAGAAAGCCTACGAGTGTGACAGTAGGTCCCACTACGATATGGCGAGTACTAAAGATGTCCGCATCAAAAGTATTCTCATCAGAGCTACCACCGCTTATCAATATAAAGCCAAGGATGACAATCGCCATGCCTATAGCCAACATGATAAAGTTAACCTTATCAAATGCTAAATTTCTTTTATCCATCATCTTATAATGTTTAATGTGTTTGTTTATGTCTTATGAAGCAAGAGGACTCTTCACTCATCGTCCTTCCCTCTTCACTTATATCTTATACAAGTCGCCAGCCTTCATCTTCAAAAACCTGTTGACAGAGATACTTGCACACAGCGATGTGATAAGTATGCCGAAGAGAAAGACGGCGCCCCCCGTAATGACCAACTCTTGCCACCCCAAGACGGCAAGCAACTCAGGCTCATGCAAGTACCAGGCATAAATGCAACCTCCCAAGAAAGCATCTGCCAAAAATGCCGCCAACAAGCCGATAAGTACTGCACGTCGCACAAATGGTGCCCGAATAAATCCCCAAGAGGCTCCCACCAACTTCATTGTATGGATGGAAAAACGGCGAGCATAAATACCCAACCGTACCGTATTGTTAATCAACGAAAAGGATATAAAGGTAAGCAGTGCCGCCACGATGAGCAATCCAATGCTTATCTTCGCCAAGGACTGGTTGACTTGCTCTATCAAGTCATGCTGATAAGAAACTTCCGTAACTCTTGGGTACGCCTTCAACTCTTTAGATATCCATTTCAAGGAATCATTGTTGGCATAGTCAGCCTTGGTGGTAATCTCTATGGAAGGTTGGAAAGGATTGACACCTGCAAACTCGCTTGGATTCGTACCCAAATCATGGGTCGCCTCCTTAAGAGCACGCTCCTTCGAGATATAGTTCAAACCGTTGACGTACGGACGAGCTTTCAAAGCCTTACAAATCTGCAGAGCCTCAGGATTGGTCATATCTTGCTCAAGCATCACCGTCACCACGAGGTTCTGCCTGACATACGACGATAGATTCCGTCCCACCAGAACGGAAAAGATAACAAATCCCAACAAGACGAGCACCATTGCGGTACTTATACATAGAGTCACCATTTGCAATCCACGATGATTGCTAGGCTTATATTGCTTCTTTCTCATTTTACAAAAGGGTATAAAACACCAAATTTGCTGCAAAGTTACTTTATTTTCAAGAGATTACAAAATAAAATTGCATTTATTAAGATATAAAATAAGAAAAGACATAAAATACGAAAGAGCCGACCTCTCGGCCAGCTCTTTCTCTATACAGAGTAAAATTTAAATAGGTATGACTTCAAATTTTACTGAAAAAATCACTTTTTACAAGGGATTCCAAACACCCAATAACCTTAGAGCTTGGTGATGACACCCTTTTCAGTACTCTCCAAGAAACGGATGATGTTTTGAATCTCCACACCATCTGGCACCTGATCCTTAATCTGGTTGATGGCATCAAAGAGGGAAGTCTGTCCATGGAACACCAAACGGTATGCGTTGGCCACATGCTTGCGCACCTTCTCGTCGAGATTGGCCGCCTCCATAATCACAGTGTTAGGACCTGCATACTTCACCGGCTTGCCACCTGCTATAATATAAGGCGGAATATCCTTAGAGAAGGTGGTTCCTGCCTGAATCATCGCCAAATCACCTACACGAGTCTTGGCGTTCTCAACGACGGATGTCGAATAGATGACCCCATTGCCGATGATGCAATCACCCGCTATCTTGGTTCCGTAGCCAAATACACAAGCATCCCCAATCACGGTGTCGTGGGAGATATGTGCACCCTCCATGAGGAAGTTCTTGTTGCCAAGCTCCGTCTTGCCGCCTTCATAAGTACCACGGTTGATGACCACGTTCTCACGGATGGTATTATTATCACCGATAACCACATAACTATTGGCACCCTGGAAATTGAAATCCTGTGGGAGCGCACCTACGACTGCGCCCTGGAACACCTTGTTGCCATTGCCCATGCGAGTACCATTCATGATGCTCACAAAAGGATAGATAACGCAGTTGTCACCAATCTCCACATCATCCTCGATATAGACGAAAGGGTATATTTTGCAGTTGTCTCCTATTTTTGCCTTAGGAGAGACCTCTGCCTTTGGACTTATTATACTAGCCATAATAACTAAACATTAAACATTAGTAATAAAACATTACTTAGATCCTCCCCCCAATGCAGAGTAGAGATTCACCACCGCCTGCATCTTGTAGAAGTCATCCGCCACCTTGGAGAGCTGCACATTAAGAAGTGAAGACTGTGCGGAGATTACCTCCAAATAAGAGCCGCCGGCACTTGCCATCAACTTACGGGTGTCCTCCACATTCTGCTTGAGCACCTCTATCTGCTTGGCCTCCACCTTACTCTTCTCATCGGAAGAGTTGTAGAGCACGAGAGCATTGCTTACCTCGCTGCCAGCCTGGAGTATGGTATTCTGCCAAGTATTGTAAGCCTGCTCGTACTGTATCTTGGCAACCTTCAAACCCATGATGAGCTTGCCATTTTGGAAGATAGGCTGCGTCAAGGAACCTACAGCTGAAAGCAACCACTTGCCGGGATTCACGATTCCCATGCCGCTGGAGTTGGTGAAAGTACCATTGGCTGCGATATTGAGAGCAGGATAGAAACGACTGCGAGCTGTCTCGATGCCATAGAAACACTGAGCCAAGTTCATCTCGGCTGCATGAACGTCAGCACGGTTGTTGAGCAACTGGATGCCTACACCTGTAGAGAAACTAGCAGGAAGGCTTTGGTTCTCCAACTTGCCACGCGCAATGGTATGAGCCTGTTCGCCGATGAGGAGACTGAGAGAATTTTCGGTCTCACGCACCTGACGCAGAAGGTCGGTCTTCTGTGTCAACACTGAATAGTAGTTGCTCTCTGCAGCCTGTACTGATGTGGCACGATACCCCATCTTGGCATCCTTGAGTACCTTCATGGTCTCCCACGTTTCCTTGGTCAAGCCCTCCATGTCGTTGACAAGTTCCAACTGCTTGTCGAGCATCAACAAGGAATAGTACATATTTGCAATATTGGCAATAAGATTAGTCTGCACAGATACCTGATAGTCTTTCATTTGAAGGAGAGCTGCCTGTGTACTGCGCTTCTGCGACAAGAGATTACCCCAAAGATCGACACTCCAACTAGCCGAGATAGGCAAGCTGTAAGTCTTGGTAGCGGCATTACCATCCCATGAGGAGATAGTGCCTTGTGGAGAGAAAGCGAAAGATGGCAAGAAAGCCAACTTGGCTGCCTTCAACTGTGCCTCTGCCATCTGAACATTCAGGGCGGCGTTGAGCAGGTTGACATTGTTAGCCAATCCTTTCTCTATCAAGTTCTGAAGTTGTGGGTCGGTAAACACGCTGCGCCATGGGATATTGGCAAACGTCGTGGTATCGGAGACCGCCAAAGTATCGGTAGTCGTCTTCACGTCACGTACCAGTCCACTTGTCTTCACGTCAGGACGCTCGTACTTGCCGTATAGCGTCTTGCAGCTGCTCAAAGAGAGCGCTGCGAGACCTAATATAATGATATTTATATTTTTTTTCATTGTCTTCTATTGAAGTTATATAAATGTATTACTTCTCGGATTAAGCCTTCTTGTTGTGAGCGGCACTGGTGTACTGCTCCAACTCGGCAGTAACCTCCTCGTTCAACTCATCCTCGAACTTGAGAGGTGTCAACTTCTCCTGCAGCCACTGGAACACAGCGAAGAGTGCTGGCACTACGAAGACTTGGCAAAGTGTACCAATCAACATACCACCCACAGCGGCAGCACCCAAAGTCTGGTTACCGTTCTTACCTACACCTGAAGCGAACATCAATGGCAACAGACCGATAATCATAGCCAAAGAGGTCATCAAGATAGGACGGAGACGAGCTCCTGCACCCAAGATGGCAGAGTACTTGATGGCCATACCAGTACGGCGACGCTCCAAGGCGAACTGCACAATCAAGATGGCATTCTTAGCCAACAGACCAATCAACATAATCAAAGAAATCTGCATATAGATGTCGTTGGAGTGACCGAAGATGTTGGTGAAGACGAACGCACCAGCCAAACCGAACGGAATGGACAACACTACTGACAACGGCAAAATATAGCTCTCGTACTGGGCACTCAAAATCAAGTAAACGAATACGATACAGAGTGCAAAGATAATACCTGTAGAGTTGCTGGACTCAGCCTCAGAACGAGTCAAACCAGAATACTCATAGCCATAGCCATCAGGCAATGTCTCCTTAGCCACCTCTGCGATAGCCTTCATACCCTCACCAGTAGAGTAACCTGTGTTAGGTGTGACAGACACATCCATAGAGGTAAACAGGTTGAAACGAGAGATGTTGGATGGGCCATACATCTTCTTCAATGTCACGAACTCACTCACCGGACTCATGGTGCCATCGGCACAGCGAACATAAATCTTGTTCAAGTCGTCTGGACGCATACGGCTCTCAGGGCCAGCCTGAATCATGACACGGTAGAGTTTACCGTAAGCATTGAAATTGGAAGCGTAGAGACCTCCGAGGTAACCCTGCATCACAGATAGCACATTGGATGGAGAGATACCAGCCTGCTTGGTCTTGGCAACATCCACATCCACCATATATTGAGGATAGTTAGGGTTGTACTGAGTCTGGGCGGTCTGAATCTCAGGACGCTTGTTCAACTCAGCCAAGAACTTCTTCACATTGTCATAGAACTTATTCAAGTCACCGCCGGTCTTATCCTGCATGGTCATGGTAATACCATTCTGCACGGAGAAACCAGAGATCATAGGTGGAGCAAAGGCAAGAATCTGCGCATCTTTGATAGAAGCAGTCTGCTTGTAAATCATACCCAACACAGAGGTGTACTCCATAGGGTTGACAAACAACGCTTCGATACCACCACCGGTGCAAGCCATCTTGATGCGGTGCATGATACCACCTGGACGCTCCTCGAATGGCTTCAACTTGATGATGACGGTACCCTGGTTGGAACCAGCGCCTCCGATGAAGCTATACCCCATGATGGCATTACGAGTAGCTACGGCTGGGTTGTTGGCAAGCATCTTATCCACTTGCTTAACGACCTCAGCGGTACGCTCCTGAGATGTACCAGGGGCTGTAGAGATACAAGCGAACAAGGTTCCCGTATCCTCATCTGGCACCAAACCCGTCTTGGTAGTACTCATCAAGACAACCAAGCCTACAATACTAGCAGCAACCAAAGAACCTGCGACAATGCCGTGGCCGATAACCCACTGCACACCCTTCTTATACTTATTGGTAATCTTCTCAAACTGATAGTTGAAGCCTGCATGGAAACGATCCACAAAAGACATTTTTTTCTCATGCCCCTCTACGTGAGGCTTCAAGAGCATCGCACAAAGTGCAGGAGACAGAGTCAACGCATTGACAGCGGAGATGACGATAGACACAGCCATGGTTACACCGAACTCACGGTAGAAGTAACCTGACGTACCACCGATGAAAGACACAGGAACGAACACGGCAGACATCACCAAAGTAATAGAGATGATGGCACCAGATATTTCGTTCATCGCATCGATAGAGGCAGTAAGCGCACTCTTATAACCCTGATCGAGCTTGGCGTGAACCGCCTCCACAACCACGATGGCATCATCGACCACAATGGCTATGGCCAACAGGAGGGCAGACAGTGACAGCAAGTTGATGGAGAATCCGAAGACCCAAAGGAAGAAGAACGCACCTATCAAAGCCACAGGCACGGCAATCATAGGAATCAACGTAGAGCGGAAATCCTGCAAGAAGATATACACCACGATGAACACCAATACCAAGGTGATAATCAAGGTGAACACTACCTCTTCGATAGATGCGAAGAGGAACTCGGTGATATCCATCAAGATGACATTCTTCAATCCCGGCGGATAGTTTTTCTCCAACTCAGCCAACTGCTGCTTTACGTCGCTTGCAATCTGGGTAGCATTGGAACCAGCAATCTGCTGCACCATACCCATCACGGCTGGCTGACCATCGTTGAGCAAGTTTACGTTGTATTGCAAGCCGCCCAACTCAATCTTAGCAACATCACCGAGACGGAGGGTCTGACCTGTAGCATCACTCTTAATCAAGATGTTGTCATACTCTGTAGGAGTCTTCAAACGCCCCTTGTAACGGAGCGTATATTCATACTGCATATCTGTACTCTCACCAAAACTACCAGGGGCTGCCTCAATGTTCTGCTCGGCCAAGGCATTGGATATGTCGGAAGGAACAAGTCCGTACTCCTTCATCTTCTCTGGCTTCAACCAGATACGCATAGAGTAGTTACGAGTAGAAGGACTCTGCACATCCCCCACACCATTGATACGCTTCAACTGAGGAACGACATTGATGAGGGCATAGTTGGTAACGAACTCATCGTCGTAACGACCATCGTCGGTGGTCAAGGCGAACATGATAACGTTAGAACTCTGACGCTTGGTAACGGTGACACCCACCTTGGTAACCTCGGCAGGCAGCAAAGCCTGTGCCTGAGACACACGGTTCTGCACGTTGACCGCAGCCATATCAGGATCAGAACCCTGCTTGAAGTAAACGGTAATCTGCGCATAACCAGAGTTGGATGCAGAGGAAGTCATGTAGGTCATGTTCTCCACACCGTTGATACTCTCCTCAAGAGGAGCGATGACTGAATTCAACACCGTCTGGGCATCGGCACCCGTATAGGTGGTAGATACCGAGATGGTAGGCGGCGCGATATTAGGATACTGCTCAATAGGCAGTGATATCAAACCGATGAGACCCAGCAACACGAAGAAGATGGAGACCACCGTCGAAAGCACTGGGCGCTTTATGAAGTTTGTAAATGACATATTTTACTATTTTCTTTATACCTTTTTATATATAGTATAGTTGCATTCCTTCTTTTGGAAGAGGGAATTACTTTTTGCCACTCATGGTTGTAGCAAACTCGTGAGCGTTGTCCTGAGACTTGGAAAGCTCGGCTGCCTCAGCAATCTTCTGATTGTAACGCTGCAAGGTGATAGGTTTGATCTGCTGACCGTCGGTCAACTTGGTGATACCCTTCACTACGATACGGTCGCCTACGTTCAAACCAGAGGTTACGATATAGTTCTTGCCATCATCCTGTGGGTTAACCTTTATCTCAGAATACTTCACCTTGTTGTCCTTAGTTACGAGGTAAACGAAAATCTTGTCCTGTACCTGAGAGCAAGCCTCCTGAGGAATAACGATAGCACCAACCTGGTCGTTAGGAATGACAATCTGACCTGCGCCACCACTCTTCAAGAGCTTCTCCGGGTTAGCGAAGTGAGCAATAAGAGACACAGAACCTGTAGAAGAGTCGATGACACCACTCATCTTGACAACCTTTCCTGGGTGATTATAGATCGTACCGTCTGCGAGTTGCAACTTCACTGCGGGGAACGCAGCAATGGCAGCCTGCATATTGCCATTGCTCTTGGTCATGTTCAAAATCTGAGTTTCAGAAACAGAGAAGAAGACTTCCATGGTGCTGATGTTAGACACGGTAGTCAAAGCCTGCCCTGACGCGCTGACCAAGGCTCCCTCCTTGAAAGGAAGACTACCCACAACACCAGCCGAAGGACTCTTTACCACACACCATGCCAACTGCTCCTTGGCAGAAGCCAAGGAAGCCTCGGCCTGAGCGACCTGTGCCTGAGCCGTAGCCAACGAGTTAGCCGCTGTAGAAAGTTCATATTCACCGATAATCTTGCTATCATACAACTTCTTATTGTTCTGATAAGTCAACTTAGCCGTATTAGCCTGGGCTTTGGCTGTATTAACAGCAGCAGAAGCTGAGCGAACAGCGGCAGCATATGTCTCACTATCAATAGAGAACAATGGCTGACCAGCAGAAACGGCCTGTCCCTCATGCACGTAAACCTTAGTGATAAAGCCGGACACCTTAGGACGAACCTCTACATCCTGAATACCCTTGATAGTAGCAGGGTAAGTGGTTTGGAGAGCAGCGCTAGAAGAGCCTATAGTACTTACAGCGAACTCATCATCGCCGAAGTTAGGCATACCACCCTTCTTGCTTCCACCACATGATGTCAAAGTTGCGATAGCCATGACAGCTGCAACAAACAAAACGTTTTTAATTTTCATACCTATTTTTATATTATATAATGATTATACCTTCTTACATAAAAAGAAACTCTCATGCTTCTCTTGAATACCAGCCAAAACACTTCCAAAACGTCTCTCCTTAGGAAACTTGCCTGACCGCTAGAGTTTTTGACGATGCAAAAATACTAATAATATAGCAAACAACGCACTCGCCACGTTGCTTTTTAACAAAAATTATTCTGTATTTAAAGTTTTCTATAAAAAAGTTCCACAGCTTATTCTGTGAGACCCATTTTCTTTGCTTTTTCCAACAAGAGTTTCATCAATGGCTCTCGCTCATTCTCCACCTTATTGTCAAGCACAGCATCCTTGAGCGTTTGTTTCAATGTTCCCACCTCTCGACAAGGTTGCAGATGAAACATTTCCATGATTTCATTACCATCAATACAAGGTTGCAACAAACGCTTGTAGTCACGTTCCTGCAAATCCACCAACTTTTCACGTACAATACGGAAGTTATCCAAGAATCTCTGCTTTCGTTGTTGATTCTTGCTAGTAATGTCTGCCTCACAAAGTGTCATCAAGTCATTGATGTCATCGCCTGCATCGTTCATCAAACGACGAACAGCACTATCCGTTACTTCCTCGTCGGCAATGACAATTGGGCGCATGTGAAGTTCCACTAACTTCTGCACATACTTCATCTTGGCATCCATCGGAAGTTTCATTCTACGGAACATCGAAGGAATCATCTTGGCTCCTATATTATTATGGTTGTGGAAAGTCCACCCTACAACATTGTCCCATCGTTTACTCTTGGGTTTACCAATGTCATGGAGCAAAGCTGCCCAGCGCAGCCACAGATTATCCGAATGTCTGCAAACATTCTCCAACACTTCCATCGTATGGTCGTAATTGTTCTTATGAGCACGGCCATTGCGTGTATCCACCTTATCCAAAGCACACAACTCTGGCAGAATCAAATCGAGCAAGCCCGTATCCTTCAAATAATAGAATCCACTGCTAGGATGCTTGGAGAGCATGATCTTGTTCATCTCATCGGCAATACGCTCCCCACTGATAATCTTCAACCGCTCGGCATTGCGGGAAAGAGCTTCGTAAGTTTCTGGTTCTATCTGAAAATTGAGTTGAGTGGCAAAACGAACACAACGCATCATACGGAGCGGATCGTCAGAGAAAGTGACATCGGGGTCTAAAGGAGTTGCGATGATGCCATCCTCCATATCATAAACGCCATCAAAAGGATCGACCAATTCGCCAAACCTTTCCTTATTGAGGCAAACCGCCATCGCATTGATGGTAAAATCACGACGATTCTGATCATCTTCCAGCGTACCATCCTCAACAATCGGTTTTCGAGAATCGCGCTGGTAGCTTTCCTTTCTGGCTCCCACAAACTCTACCTCAGTATCTTTGTACTTGACCTGAGCCGTACCAAAATTACGAAAAACAGACAAGTAAGCTTTCTTTCCCAACATCTTCTTAAGCTCCGATGCCACCTGAATTCCACTACCGACCACAACAACGTCAATATCATTAGAAGGACGTTCGAGGAACAAATCACGTACATACCCCCCTACGACATAACACTCCAGATGCAACGAGTCGGCTGCATCAGAAATCATATGGAATATATCTTTATCAAGTATTTTTGCCAGTTCGGCGTTGGATAAATTTCTCATTCTTTTTTCTTTTCGGGGTGCAAAGTTACTGCAAATAATGCAAAATACAAAATAATTATTTGGCTATTTCACAATAAATGCGTAATTTTGCAGCGATTTTCGAAAATATTATGGCAGAATTATCAAAAACAGAACAGCAGTTTAAAGATATAATGGTGGAATGCCGCACCCTTTTCCAAAAGAAGTTGCATGACTATGGAGCTTCTTGGAGAATCTTGCGTCCATCTTCACTAACAGACCAGTTATACATCAAAGCCAAGCGCATCCGATCGCTTGAAATCAAAAAGGATTCATTGGTGGACGAGGGAATTCGGCCTGAATTTATCGCCCTCATCAACTATGGAATCGTAGGCATTATCCAACTGGAGAAAGGTTTTGTCGATGAGGTCGATATGACAGCCGAAGAAGCTATAAGTCTCTATGACCAACATGCACAAGAAGCCTTGGAGCTGATGCAGAAAAAGAACCATGACTACGACGAAGCTTGGCGCAGCATGAGAGTTAGCAGCTATACCGACTTCATCCTTACTAAGATACAGCGCATCAAGGAAATCGAGGATATCCATGGCGAGACTTTGGTTTCTGAAGGCATTGACGCCAACTACATGGACATCATCAACTATGCCGTGTTTGGGGCCATTAAACTAAAAGAACAGGAACAAGATCATTAATATATAAAAAAGATACAAAGTGAATATTGGCAGCACCATAACAAAGTTGGCCATCAACGTGGGCAGATTGATAGTGGCTGTGACTTTCATATTCTCCGGATATGTAAAAGCCATCGACCCATTAGGAACCCAATATAAAATAGCCGACTACCTACAAGCCCTAGGTTTGGCTGGTGTCATACCAGACTGGATGACACTTGCTGCCTCTATCGCCTTATCGACCTTGGAGTTTTCCATCGGAATCTTCTTGCTCTTTGCCATTAGACGACGCCTCTTCTCCAAAATTCTATTATTGGTCATGGCAACGATGACACTGATAACCCTCTGGATAGCCATCGCCAACCCAGTGAAAGACTGCGGTTGCTTTGGAGACGCCGTCAAGTTGACCAACATGCAGACGCTTGGCAAAAACATCATTCTGCTAGCCATAGCCCTCTGCCTTTGGAAGAGACCACTCAAGATGGTAAGATTCATCTCGAAACCGACCCAATGGATTGTCATCAACTACACAATACTGTTTTCCATAGCTTTAAGTCTATGGAGTCTTTGGTATCTGCCACTCTTCGACTTTCGCCCTTATCATATCGGTGCAAACATAGAGGAAGGCATGGAAATTCCAAAGGATGCCAAGCTGCCTCAGTTTGAGACAACATTCATATTGGAGAAAAATGGGCAAAGAAAGGAGTTCACTATAGACAACTACCCAGACTCCACTTGGAAATTCATCGACTCCAAGACCATCCAGACCGAAGATGGTTATGCGCCACCAATACACGACTTCAGCATAGAAGACCGCAAGACAGGGGAAGACATAACACAAGAGGTATTACACGACAAAAGCTATACCTTCCTGCTCATATCTCCTAACCTTGCCAAGGCAGACGACTCCAACTTTGGCACAATAGACCAAATCTACGAGTACGCACAAGACTATGGCTACCGTTTCATCTGCCTGACTGCTAGCAGCGACAAGGACATTGCCAAATGGCAAGACACAACAGGGGCAGAATATCCCTTCTATACGACCGATGCCACCACGCTGAAGACAATCATCAGAAGCAACCCTGGTTTGCTGCTATTGCACAACGGCACCATCATAAAGAAATGGAGTCACAACGACTTGCCTGACGAAGATTCCTTCTCGCAATCCTTGGAGAAAAGCGACCTAGGGAAAATGGCAGAAGACGGAACAACTGAAAAAATCATACAAGTCGCACTTTGGTTCCTCTTGCCACTGATACTGCTCACCATCGCCGACAGACTTTGGGCATGGTCTAACTGGATAAAAGAAAAAGAGAATACTAACAAGATAATATCAACTTTTAAAAAGAAAAGAAAAATGAGAAAGAAAATTGTAGCAGGCAACTGGAAAATGAACATGAACCTGCAAGACGGCGTAGCTCTCGCTAAGGAAATCAACGAGGCTTTGGTAGCAGACAAGCCAAACTGCGGTGTCATCATCTGTACTCCTTTCATCCACTTGGCTTCTGTAGCTCAGGTCTTGGATTCTGAGGTTGTAGGTCTTGGTGCAGAGAACTGCGCTGACAAGGCTAAGGGTGCTTACACTGGTGAAGTTTCTGCAGAGATGGTAAAGAGCACAGGTGCTCAGTATGTTATTCTCGGTCACTCAGAGCGTCGCCAGTACTATGGCGAGACAGCAGAAATCCTGAAGGAGAAGGTAGAGTTGGCTTTGGCTAACGGCTTGAAGGTTATCTTCTGCTGCGGCGAAACTCTTGAGGAGCGCGAGGCAGAGAAGCAGAACGAGGTTGTAAAGGCAGAGCTGGATGGTTCTGTATTCCACTTGAGCGCAGACGCTTGGAAGAACATCATACTCGCTTACGAGCCAATCTGGGCCATCGGCACAGGTAAGACTGCTACTTCCGACCAGGCAGAGGAAATGTTGGCATACATCCGCTCTATCGTAGCAGAGAAGTATGGCAACGAGGCTGCTGAGGCCACAACAATCCTCTATGGTGGTAGCTGCAAAGCTAGCAATGCTCCAGAGCTCTTCGCCAAGCCAAACATCGATGGTGGCTTGATTGGTGGTGCCTCTTTGAAGGCAGCCGACTTCAAGGGTATCATCGACGCTTGGAAGAAGTAATATAGGACATTCGGAGCCATGTCTTCTTCCTCCAAGGAGCAGACATGGTTCTTTTATTATCTTAACCAATTACAATATAACAATCCATAAAAGAAAGTTATGAAACAATTCGTCTTACTTTTTGCCATCATGCTTAGCATGACCGTTTCGAGCAATGCCCAAACCTATCTGGAGCATTTGCTGCAGAAGACCCCAGGACTGGGTTCTGTTACCGTGAGCCAAAGCAAGGCTATCGACGAATTAATCAATGGAAAAGTTGTGCCACAAGACAACAAGGGCAAGGCTGTGCCTACTCAGCAAGACAACAAGAGTAAAACTACGCCAACAATACAAGACAAAACTAAAACATTCTCCCCTACCACTAACAACACCAAGACATCAGAACCTCAAAGGAAGCTAACACCCGACTCGGTGAAAAAGCCAGAACATCGTGAGGATTCCAACGAAAATGAAAAAGAAGAAAATGAGACACCTGCAGTAGATATGCGCAAAAAGGTGATGCGTAGCAGCTATAAGGTAACAGGATATAGAGTACAGGCATACGCTGGTGGAAATTCCCGTAACGACCGGCTGAAAGCAGAGCAAATAGGCAACTCCATCAAGATGAAATACCCAGACCAACCCATATACGTACACTTCTACTCACCTCGGTGGATATGCCGCATCGGCAACTTCCGAAGTTTGGCCGAAGCACAGAAAATGTTGGCAAAGGTACGTGCCATGGGCTATAAACAAGCTTGCCTTGTAAAAGGAAAAATAACTGTTCAAAATTAAAATATGAATCCAGAAACTGAATTTCGTGAAGGTTTAGATGAACTTGCCTCACACTACAAAGAAGTATTGAGCCTTTTAGGAGAAGATCCAGAAAGAGAGGGGCTTCAGAAAACTCCGATGCGTGTAGCAAAGGCCATGCAGATACTCACAAGAGGATATACCCAAGATGCACATAAAGTGTTGACCGATGCCTTGTTTGAGGAAAAATACGACCAGATGGTCATCGTCAAGGACATCGACTTCTTCTCTATGTGCGAGCACCATATGCTTCCTTTCTACGGTAAGGCTCATGTAGCATATATCCCAAATGGAAAAATCACAGGACTTAGCAAAATCGCACGTGTCGTTGACATCTATAGCCATCGCCTGCAAGTGCAAGAACGCTTGACCCAACAAATCAAGGACTGCATACAGGAAACTCTCAACCCTCAGGGAGTAATGGTGGTCATAGAAGCTAAGCACATGTGCATGCAAATGAGAGGTGTGGAAAAACAAGACTCCATCACCACTACCAGCGACTATAGTGGCGTTTTCAACTCCCTCAACACTCGCCAAGAGTTCATGAACTTGCTTCGTGGCGAATCAAAACGAATCTAAATTTCCAATATTAAATGTGAAGAGTGAAATGATGAAGTTTATATCATGGAACGTAAATGGTCTCAGAGCTTGCGTAGGCAAGAACTTTGAAGAGGATTTCAAGGAGCTAGACGCTGATTTCTTCTGCCTTCAAGAGACCAAGATGCAAGAAGGACAACTGGAGTTGCATTTCGAAGGCTATGATAGTTACTGGAACTATGCCGAGAAAAAAGGCTATTCCGGAACTGCCATATATACCAAGCACAAGCCACTATGTGTAAGCTATGGCATGGGTGTCGAGATGCATGACCATGAAGGGCGTATCATCACCCTGGAATATGACAACTTCTATCTTGTCACCGTCTATACTCCCAACTCCCAGACAGAACTGAAAAGACTTGCCTATCGTATGACGTGGGAAAAAGATTTCCGTAAGTTTCTCAAGAATCTAGACAAAAAAAAGCCAGTCATCGTTTGTGGAGATATGAATGTTGCCCATGAAGAAATCGACATCAAGAATCCCAAGAGTAATCGCCGGAATGCAGGTTTCACCGACGAGGAAAGAGAAAAGATGACAGAGCTCCTTAACGACGGTTTTATCGACACTTTCAGATACAAGCACCCTGAAGAAATTAAATACTCATGGTGGTCATACCGATTCAAGGCTAGAGAAAAGAATGCCGGCTGGAGAATAGACTATTTCCTCGTTTCAGACAGAATTAAATCCAAGATAGAATGCGCAGAAATCCACACAGAGATTATGGGAAGCGACCACTGCCCCGTGGAAGTGAATTTAGCATTCTAGCAGCAAATTAAACATCGAGTACACAATGAAAGGGTTGCCAACCTCACGGCTGGCAACCCTTATTTTGGTCATATCAACATAAAATTTTAATTTATATAAGAGAGATTTTATCGTATATTACATGAATGCACGAATTTCTGCAAGAGGTTTCTTCTCCATTGTACCATCCTTATAAGTAACAGTGAAGAAATCATGCACTGACTTGCCGTTCTTGAACTGAACAACAGCGACACCACCATCGCGCAACTGCAATGTAAAGTAGCCCTCACGCTTACCATTTACATACTTGCCATGCCACTTTTCCTTACCATTCTTATAGTATGTAGTAACCTCACCCTTGAATACGGTATTTCTATCATTACCCAAATCGATGAAGCTATATCCACCCTCAGCTCTCAAGTTACCATTCATATAGTAGTCCTTGAAAACATCTTGTTTATTAATACCAACTCCTACTGTCATGAGTAGTCTGTAGTAACTAGCTTGATCCGCACTAGCGACATTGCTCATATTCTCTGCATAGAAAATAGTGTCTGCTACAACGGTTGCGTTTTCAACGTGCTTACGTCCAAAACTTGCGATGGTCATCAAAGCCATCAACGATAGTAATATAACTCGTTTCATATCTTTACGTTTTTAGGTTTTACTTTCTTTTTCTGATGCAAAGATAGAAAAAACTTCTGAAAGTTGTATCAATCATTAACGCTATTTTATTATAATTTTTCAGCAACTTTTGATTTATATCAATTATCCACCTCAAAACAAAAAACCGTAATTTTTGCCCCCGCTTTTTGACGTTTTGTAAAGTTACACATTTTCAAATAACTGGTTTCTGCAATTACTCTTTACACTTTGTCAGTTTTTCTTTTACATCTGTAAAAGTCAGCCACAAAGAAAGCAGCTTTTCCTCATAAATTTTGTAAACAAAACATACCATCATACAAAAAGGCCACAAAAGAGCGAGAAAACTCACACATATCTAATATTACCCACATTTTTATGGCTTTTTGTCATCATTCCTAAGTATTTTTATTGAGAAATTGGTACTTTTAACAACGAACTTGACGGTTTCTACAATTATTTTTGTACTTTTGCACTTAAATATATAATAAGGTACGCATATGAAACGATATATTGGGCTTATCGCAATTTTCTGCTGCTTGGCACTCGTGTCATGCAATAATACTATTGAGCCTTTCTTCTCTAACAATGAACAAGACCGTGACAATGATGAAATCACAGGGGATGATTACACCTATCATCTTCCTGTCATTTTCCACGTGCTTTACCAAGACCCAAACGCCGTAGATGACAAGAACAACAAAATACAATATATCACATACGCCCGTCTGAAGACGATACTAGACAACGTCAACGACTTGTATGGTGGAGAACTATACAACTTCGGCAAGAACAAGGATACTCCTAGCGAGAATATCCACATACAGTTTGAAATGGCATTATATGATGAAAACGGCAAGAAATTGACAACCCCGGGCGTAGAATATATCAAGTACACAGAGGAATACCCCGTCGACTGCAACTCTTTTATGACAAAGAAGAAAGGAAAGAACAAAATAATCTGGGATCCCAATGAATATATCAATGTGATGGTATATAACTTCAAGAAAAACGAAGATGACACCAGTACCACATTAGGCATTAGCAATATGCCATACCAACTAAACGGCTATCCACAGATAGATGGATTGGAAACCATCAGCAACAAGACTGTCCCCAACAAGAACAGCATTTCATTTGAGTATTGCATTTCACTCAACAGCAAATATGCCTATTCAGAATCATCGAGATACACAGATGGCAAACATGGAGCGGAAGGATATACCTACAGTTCTGCCGACATAAACGTCACACTGGCACATGAGCTAGGTCACTTCCTTGGTTTGTGCCATGTCTTTGCAGAAAAGAAAACAAGCAATGGCACAGAACCTGCCGACAACTGCGATGACACAGATTATTGCAGCGACACAAAAAGCTACAACAAACCAGCATACGACAGTTGGCTACAAGAATATATCCAAATGCATCAAGAGGAAAAGAGTCTGGACATGAAAGATCTCATCAAGCGTAACAATGACGAAGGTGAGGAATGGGACTCAGACAACTTCATGGACTACTCCATCAGTTTGAGCTACCGCTTCACCCCCGAGCAGAAGTATCGGATGAGACAAGTTTTGTATTATAGTCCGCTGATGCCTGGTCCGAAGTTGAACAGGGACGCAGACACACAAACTCGAAGTTCTGAAGAAGAAATCATAGACCTACCCATCCGCTTAGCCATAGACAGGATTCCTACCCCCCTCCTCAAATAACAACCCATCAAATTGTAACAAACAGATAGAATTATGAAATATACAATAAAAGCACCCAAGCAACTCAAGGCTACCATCAATCTGCCTGCAAGCAAAAGCATCAGCAACCGTGCTTTAATCATACATGCCATGGCTGGCGGAAATATTCAGCCAACCAATCTCAGCGACTGCGATGACACAGACGTCATCATCAAGGCACTCCAAGACATGCCTGACATCATCGACATCAAGGCCGCAGGTACCGCTATGAGATTTATGACCGCTTTTCTCAGCGCAACGAAAGGTGAACATACCATCACAGGAACTGAAAGGATGAAAAATCGCCCTATCGGCATACTCGTCGATGCCCTACGCTATCTTGGCGGCGATATCACATACGAGGAAAAAGAAGGCTACCCCCCACTCCACATCAAAGGACACGCCCTTGACGGTGGTCATCTGGAAGTCGTTGGCAACATTAGTTCCCAATATATATCTGCGTTATTATTAATAGGTCCGATTCTCAAAAATGGTCTGGAACTGAAACTTACAGGTGAGATTGCCTCTAGACCATACATCGACCTCACACTTTGGACAATGCAAGAGTTTGGAGCAGACGCAGAATGGACAGACGTAGATACCATCGTTGTCAAGCCTCAACCTTATAAGGAACGAGCCTACTTGATAGAGAACGATTGGAGCGCCTCGTCATATTGGTATGAGATGATGGTCCTCAATGCCAACACCAACTCAGAAATCAAACTCGAAGGTTTGTTGGATGGCTCCAAGCAGGGTGACTCTGTGGTCAAATACATATTTAGCCTACTTGGCGTAAAAACAGAATTTGCCAAGACGACAAATGACAAGACCAACACCCCCACAACCGTAACTTTGCGTGTCCATCGCTGTATGCTGCCACGCCTAGACTATGATTTCACAGGTTCTCCCGACTTGGCACAAACATTCGTGGTATGTTGCTGCCTGATGGGAGTCAAGTTTAAGTTCACGGGGCTTGCCAGCCTTAAAATCAAGGAAACCGACCGCATAGAGGCACTCAAGAAAGAATTGAGAAAAGTGGGTTATGTTATCAAAGATGAGAACGACAACGCATTGATTTGGGACGGCGAGCGGTGCGAACCGACATTCGAGCCTATCGACACCTACGAAGATCACCGCATGGCAATGGCGTTCGCTCCTATTGCCTTCAAATTTCCGTCACTAGATATCAACAATCCGAAAGTTGTATCAAAATCCTATCCTCACTTTTGGGAAGACCTGAAAGCTGTAGGGTTTGAGATCATCAATAGTTAATAACAAGAACAATATGTTATATTTGTTTATAGCACTCGTCATTTTAGGGGTCATTTCTGCCATTTTCGGCATCATCTCCCACAAGAATGGGGACATTGAGCTTATCCAGGAAGGCGTTTCATGCAACACCTGCAATGGAGAAAACACGAAATGCGAACAAGAGTGCATGATGGAAGCAGCCACCAAGGACATAGAATATTATGATGACGAGGAATTAGATGTTTTTAAGGGAAGGACTGCCGACAACTACAACGATGAAGAAGTGGAAATGTTCTCAGAAGTACTCTATACGATGAAGCCCGAAGAGGTGGCTGGTTGGAACAGGAGTCTCATCCTGAGAGGCATCAACCTCCCCAATCAGTTGAAAGATGAAGTCATCGGATTCTTAAGTGAAGAACGAAGTATGAAGAGTGAAGAATAAGACAACATGGACATATTACAATATACATTTTTTCAGAACGCCTTGCTAGGTGCCTTTCTTGTAAGCATACTTTGTGGATTCATTGGCACCTACATCGTTACTCGCCGCTTGGTCTTTATCAGTGGCGGCATCACCCACGCCTCGTTCGGCGGTATCGGCATTGGCGTATTCACAGGTCTCAACCCGATCCTCTCTGCCATGGTATTCGCTATACTGAGTGCCTTTGGCGTACAATGGTTGTCTAGAAAGAAAGAAGTCAGAAAAGACTCCGCCATCGCAATGTTTTGGACACTAGGCATGAGCGTCGGCATCATTTGCTGCTTCCTTACACCAGGATTTATGCCCGACCTCCCCTCCTTTCTGTTTGGCAGCATCCTGACTATCGAAAGTTCCGACCTTTGGCTATTAGGGGGGCTTACAGCCATTGTCGCCTTACTATTCCTCTCCCTGCTCCCAACCATCCAGAACATAGCCTTCGACAGGACATTTGCCCAGTCACAACACCAGCCTGTCACCATGATTGAATATCTGATGATGGCACTGATAGCCATGACCATCGTGGCTTCCCTCAAGATGGTAGGTATAGTACTAGCTATCAGTTTGTTGACCATTCCACAAATGACAGCCAACCTATTCACCTACAACTACAAGAAGATGATAGCGCTGAGCATCGTGCTAGGATGGCTCGACTGCCTTCTAGGGCTTACCGCCAGCTATTGGCTCAATGTACCTTCTGGAGCCACAATCATATTTACCAGTATCATCGTTTTCTCCATTTGCAAGGCAATAAAAACGACTCTTTCCTAGTTTTATAATATAATGAGACAGAACCATCTTCAATATATCATCCCACTACTGGCAATGGCCATCTTGCTGAGTATTGCGAGTTGCTCTACGCAGAAAAACACTGCGAAGAGCAGATGGTGGCATTCTTTCAATGCCCACTATAACACCTATTACAACGGTACCTTGGCATATATCGATGGTTCTTTGGAAAAAGAGAACGGCAACAAAGACAACTTTACCGAGATGATACCACTCTATACGGTCAGCAATAAGAATAGCCGCGAACTAGGAAAAGGCAACTACGAGAAAGCAATTACCAAATGTGAGAAGGCAATTCACCAACACAGCATCAAGAAAAGACCAGAGTGGACAAAAGGCCGTAGAAAGACAGCCCGCGACATAGAATGGCTAAGTCGTAAAGAATACAATCCTTTTCTTTGGAAAGCATGGCTCCTCATGGGACGTTCCCAGTTTTACAAAGGAGATTTTGAGAGCGCAGCCGCCACATTCTCCTATATGAGCCGTCTCTATGCCACACAACCAGCCATCTATGGAAGAGCACGTGCCTGGTTGGCAAAATGCTATATTGAGCAGGGATGGCAATATGATGCCGAAGATGTCATCAGAAACATACAGAGAGACAGCATCCATTGGCGTGCCCAAAAAGAATGGGATTATACTTACACAGATTACTATATACATCAAGGCGACTTTGCGCAAACCATCCCATATTTGCGCAAAGTCATCAAGCATGAGATGCGTCGCAAGCAAAAAGCTCGCGAATGGTATCTCATGGGGCAACTTCAAGCAGCCATAGGCAAGAGACAAGAGGCATACAAAGCTTTCAAACATGTCGTACGTCTCAATCCTCCTTACGAACTGGAGTTCAATGCTCGCATTGCCATGACCGAAGTGATGGCAAAGAGTAACGTCAAGCAGACTATCAGTCACCTCAAGCGCATGGCATCTTCCGACAAAAACAAGGAATACTTAGACCAAGTATATTACGCCATGGGCAACATCTACCTCCATGAGAAAGACACCGTCAAAGCAATCTCCGCCTACGAAAAAGGAAATACCAAAGCGACTAGAAATGGTATTGAAAAAGGTGTGCTTTTGCTCCACCTGGGCGACTTATATTGGGAAAAGGAAAAATTCAGCGACGCACAACGTTGCTATGGAGAAGCCATCGGCTTACTCGACAAAGACCGCAAGGACTATCAGCAACTATCCGACCGATCGAAGATTCTAGACGAATTGGTACCGTTCACTGAGGCAGTCCATCTACAAGATTCCCTCCAAGCACTTGCAAAAATGAACGAAAAAGATAGAAATGCAGCCATCGATCGTGTCATTGAAGCCCTCAAGAAAAAAGAAAAAGAGGAGAAGAACAGATTGGCAGAAGAGGAAAGTTCTCGCCAACAGACTCAGAACGCAGGAAACACCAACAGAAACAACAATAAGAACACCACCACTCAAAATACGACCAACACTAGCCAAAAAGGAGCCTGGTATTTCTACAATCCTATCGCTGTAAGCCAGGGCAAGACGCAGTTCCAACGCCTATGGGGAAAGCGTGAGAATGTGGACAACTGGCAACGTATCAACAAAACCGTTGTCGCTGGGGCACAAGGAGCAGAGGAAATGACAGACGAAGTACGTGATTCCTTGATACAAGTAGCAGAAAAAGAAGACTCACTCAAGCAAATAGCTGATAGTGCCCAAAACGACCCTCACAAGCGAGAATACTATCTAGCACAGATTCCATTCACTCCAGAGCAAATAGAAGCCAGTAATCAGTTGCTGGAGGATGGCTTATACCATTCAGGCATTATCTTCAAAGACAAACTAGACAATCTTGGTCTGAGCGAAAAAGCCCTTCGCCGCCTCGAAGTCAACTACATCGACTTCGAGCACATGGCCGATGTCTATTATCATCTATATTTACTTTATTCAAGAAAGAATATGCCTTCCAAGGCAAATGACTACATCATAAAATTGAAGAAAGATTTCCCGGAAAGCCAGTGGACAACATTGCTCACCAATCCTTATTACAAGGAAAACTCCCTATTCGGCACACATATAGAAGACTCCCTATATACAGCCACATACGAAGCCTTCAAAGCTAACCGTTACTCAGAGGTCAAGGGCAACACACGTATTTCCGCAGACCGATTCCCTACGGGGGCAAACCGAGACAAATTTCTCTTCATTGGCGGTCTCAGCAAACTGAACGACGGAGATGCCAAAGGCTGCATGGAAGACATGAAAACTGTTGTAGAAAAATATCCAAACAGCAGAATCAGCGAGATGGCCGGCATGATAGTCAACGGCGTACAGGCAGGAAGACGACTCCATGGTGGAAAGTTTGACCTTGAAGATGTATGGAACCGCAGAAGCATTGTACTCAACGACAGCGATTCCATCAAGAGCCGTGGCTTCTCAGATGAGCGAAATGCCAATTTCTTATTCATGTATGTCTATCAACCAGATTCCATCAACGAGAACCAACTGTTGTTTGAAATGGCAAAGTTCAACTTTACGAACTACTTAGTGCGTAACTTTGACATCAACATTGAAGACCAAGACGGTCTTCACCGCATGATGATTACAGGTTTCAGAAACTACGACGAAGCCTGGCTATACGCTCATACCATCATCCAGCAATCCAACATCACCCAATTGCTGGACAAGGTGCGTACCTTCCTCATAAGCGAACAAAACCTAGAATTACTAGGCAGTCATTTCACCTATAATGACTATGAGAAATATTTTAGCCAACATTTCGCAGTCCTAAAGGTTCGCAGTTCACAGTTGTTGTCTGAGCCTACAGAAATCGTCACCGAGAAGAAAAAGGCACTGACGCCAGCGGGAGATGAGGAAATCGAGGAAGAAGAAATCAACACGAGCAATACCTTGGAGATTGAGGAAGATCCACAGACTGTAGGAAAGCCGGAAATCTTCATCGAAGAAACGCACCCCAAAACAGAGAAGAAAGCAGAAGAGAAAAAAGAAAACAATATAGAGATAAAGAATGTAGAAGAGAAAAAGAAAACCGAGGAAAAGAAAGACATCATACAACCTCAGAGACAAGAACTTCCCGAGGAAAGCGACAACACCATCATTTTCTACGATGATGATGCCAGCACTTCTCCAACTCCTCCAACATCCACAAAGAAAGAAGAGGAGAAGAAGGAAAAGAAAGAAGATGACAAATCTTTTGATTTAGAGGATGAATACTTCGAACTAGATGGTTTCTAGCAAATCTTACAGAATATTACAATTATGAACTTCATAAACGACAAGAAATATGAGCAACGGTTTAATACTTTGGGTAGATGACGAAATAGAACTTCTCAAGGCACATATCATTTTCCTTGAGAAGAAAGGGTACGAGGTGATTACGGTAAGCAATGGTCCTGACGCTATCGACCAATGCCACCAACAAACTTTCGACCTCATTCTCCTAGACGAGATGATGCCAGGACTTAGTGGCCTAGAGACCCTACAACAAATCAAGGAAATACAGCCAGCCACACCAGTCGTCATGTGTACCAAGAGCGAGGAAGAAAACATCATGGACCAAGCCATCGGTTCCAAGATAGCCGACTATCTCATCAAGCCAGTCAACCCTAGCCAGATACTCCTTTCATTAAAGAAGAACATCCACCAAAAGCAAATTGTCACCGAAGTAACCCAAAGTGGCTACCAGCAAGATTACCAGCAGATAGCCATGCAAATCATGGATTGCCGTCATTGCCAAGACTGGATGGAGGTCTATAAACGACTCGTGAAATGGGAATTGGAACTGACCAGCGCCGATAGCGACATGACCGAAATGCTGCAAATGCAAAAGGAAGAAGCCAACCTAGGATTTGCCAAATACATATCCAAGCACTATCTAGACTGGGTAGCCCCACAAAAGTCGCCACATCCTATCGAAGGAAAGCCGATGATGAGCACTGACATTTTCAAGGGTAAAGTATTTCCGCTGTTAGACAAAGGCGAAAAAGTATTTCTCATTGTCATCGACAATTTCCGATACGACCAATGGAAAATGCTCGCACAAGATGTCGCAGATTCATTCGACATCGAAGAAGACATGTACATGAGCATCCTGCCTACAGCCACGCAGTATGCTCGCAATGCCATCTTCAGCGGTTTGATGCCTAACAAGATAGCCGAGTTGTTCCCCGACCTCTGGGTCGATGAGGAAGAAGAAGAAGGAAAGAATCTCAACGAAGAGCCTTTAATCCAAACCCAACTAGAGCGATTCAGAAAGCATTATAGCTTCAGCTATCACAAGGTCAACGACTCTACGGGTGCCGACAAGTTCTTGGACAAATATAACGAGATTGCAGGAAATGACTTAAACGTGCTTGTTGTCAATTTCATCGACATGCTCTCTCATGCCCGCACTGAATCGAAGATGGTTCGTGAACTTGCCAACAACGAGTCTGCCTATCGCAGTATCACACAGAGTTGGCTACGCCACTCCGTACTTGCCACCCTCTTCAAGCGTTTGGCACAAAGCGATTATAAGGTCATCATCACTACCGACCATGGCAGCATCCGTGCCTCCAAGCCGATCAAGATCATCGGCGACCGCAACACCAACACCAACCTGCGCTACAAACTAGGCAAGAACCTTGCTTACAATGCCAAGGAAGTATTTGTCATCAAGGAACCACGCAAGGCACAGTTGCCCGCACCGAATTTGAGCACCTCGTATGTATTTGCCTACGGAGACGCATTCTTTGCCTATCCGAACAATTACAACTACTATGTATCTTACTACAAAGATACCTTCCAGCATGGGGGCATATCCATGGAAGAAATGCTCATACCCCTCATTACCTTGACACCAAGGAAAAGATAAGGCTATGGAATAATCCAACAGTAAAGATTAAATAAAACAAGGATATGAAAATCAAGATTGACTCATTAGAAAACATCCATGTGGCCGCCAAGGAATTTATCGCCAACATGGGCAATGGCAAAGTCTTTGCCTTCTATGGCAAGATGGGTGCCGGCAAGACTACATTTATCAAAGCTATCTGCGAGGAGATGGGCGTGGAGGATGTCATCACTTCTCCTACCTTCGCTATTGTCAATGAATATACCACTGGCAACGATGAACCTATCTACCATTTCGACTTCTATCGCATCAAGAAGATCGATGAAGTATATGACATGGGATACGAGGACTACTTCTATGGTGGCAACCTTTGCTTCCTAGAATGGCCTGAGCTGATAGAAGTTCTCTTGCCTGAGAATGTAACCAAGGTTACTATCCAGACGGAAGAAGACGGAACGAGAAGTATTGATTTCTGAAAAACGCCCTGCAAGAGCCTTGTTTTTATGCTCTTGCAGGGCGTAATGTTTGGGGAGTTTTACAAGAGTGCCTCAAACTTAGGTTGAAGCTTTGCCTTAGAAGCTGCACCAACAAACTTGTCAACCAACTCACCTCCCTTGAAAAACAAAATAGTTGGGATGTTGCGTACACCATATTCCATTGGGATATCCTCGTTTTCCTCAATGTCACACTTACCCACAACCAACTTGCCATCATATTCCTCAGCAAGTTCAGAGATGATAGGAGCCAAAGCACGGCAAGGACCGCACCATGTTGCCCACAAATCTACCACCAAAGGAAGCTCACCATTCTTGAGTTCCTCGAAATTGTCTTTTGTAATTGTTACTTCCATTGTCTTATTATGTTTTAATTAATATGATATGTCATCTTTGGATTACTATCTATATAATGTATCAGTTCTTTGCCCACATTTACTGTCTTCTCCTGTGCTCGAAGCAAGATAAACTGATTGCTCTCCACATCATGTATTTGGAAATACAACTGGGTTTTACCCGCCAAGTCTTCTTGCATCATCGTATTAAAGTCATTGACCACCGCCTCGTCTATGATGTCACTATCCACAGTAATCGTCAACTTCTCGATACGATTTTCCTTTACCGTCTGCATATAATCAATGCTTGAGACCTTGAAATCCAAGAAATTGCTATTGGCGAAACGAGGAGCACACTTCGCTGTAATATACACAGTACATCCCTCCGTGAGCATTCCGCGCCATTGCCCCCAATCTTCACCAAAAAGAGCCAACTCGCCAGAGCCCTCGAAATCCTCCAAGGTAACGAATCCACATGGTTTTCCTGTCTTGGTAAACTTCGATTTTACTTCCGTGACTATCCCCCCGAACACCACATCAGCCTTCTTCGCCAAAGCCTCCTTGTCGCCCAATTCAGAACAATGCGTATTACACATGGAATGCAGGATGATGCTATAATCATCCAAAGGATGGGCAGAAAGGTAGATACCCACCAACTCACGCTCTTTGTTCAGTCGTTCTATCGTACTCCACGACTCTCCCTTTGGAATCGGAGGTGTAGCTATCTCTACGGCATCCTCACCACCAAAGAGCGAGGTTACAGCCTCTTGTTGTTCTCGCTGATAAAGCTGTCCATACTTCACCAAGGTATCCAAGAACATATTGCCCTTGTTACCTTTGGCAAAGAAATCCTCGCGGGGAATACCAAAGCTATCGAAACCTCCGCTCAAAGCCAGGCTTTCAAAAGCCTTTCTGTTGACATTGGAGAAATCTACACGTTGCGCAAAGTCGAAGATATCCTTGTAAGTCCCATTCTTTTCACGTTCAGCCACGATGGCATCTGCGGCAGGTGCACCCATACCCTTGATGGCGGAAAGTCCGAAACGAATTTCTCCATGTTCGTTCACACCGAAAGCACGATAACTCTCGTTGACATCCGGCCCCAACGTCTTGATGTTCATCGACTGGCATTCCTCCATCAACTTGGTGATTTCGGTAATTTGGGCAAATCGGCGTGTCATCAGCGCAGCCATATACTCGGCAGGATAATGCGCCTTCATATAGGCGGTTTGGTAAGCCACCCAAGAATAGCAAGTGGCATGAGACTTGTTGAAGGCATAAGAAGCGAACTTCTCCCAGTCTCCCCAAATCTTTTCCAACACATTCGGGTCGTGCCCATTCTCCTGCCCCTGCTTGATGAACTTAGGTTTCATCGCATCCACGATGTCCTTCTTCTTCTTACCCATCGCCTTACGCAAGGCATCAGACTCACCTCGGGTAAAGTTGGCGAGCTGTCGGGAAAGAAGCATCACCTGCTCCTGATAAACCGTGATTCCGTATGTATCCTTCAAGTACTTCTCCATGCAAGGAATATCATACTCGATAGGCTCCTGCCCATTCTTTCGTGCGATGAACGAAGGGATATAGTCCATAGGACCCGGCCGATAGAGGGCATTCATGGCTATGAGATCCTCAAACACGGTTGGCTTCAACTCACGCAGATACTTCTGCATACCAGGCGACTCAAACTGGAAAGTACCGATGGTTTGTCCACGCTGGTAAAGTTCGTAGGTCAAAGTATCGTCGATAGGAATATGGTCGAGATCGATCTCATCCCCTGTTGTCTGCTTCACAACCTTGCAAGCCTCCTTCAACTCCGACAGAGTCTTCAAGCCCAGAAAGTCCATCTTGATCAAACCTGTCGATTCAATCACGTGTCCATCATATTGGGTCACAGCAGTCTTCAAGCCAGGGAAATCCGGGTCATCGGCTGTAGAGACAGGCACCCAGTTGCTTATAGGATCACGACAGATGATAAAACCGCAAGCGTGAATACCCGTACCACGAATGGTACCCTCCAGCATCTTGGCATACTTGATAGTATTTCTCTCACGATCGTCCATGGAGAACTCCGCCTCCTTCAGCTCTGGGGTATATTTGATGGCATTGGTCAAGTTCATCTTCGCCCCCTCAGGCAGTCGGTCCGGGATAGCCTTACAGAGAGCATTCGCCTTGTCCAAAGGCAGTTTTTCCACACGAGCGACATCCTTGATGGAGTTCTTGGTCGCCATAGAACCGTATGTAATGATATGCGCACAGTTCTCATGCCCATACTTGTCCATCACCCAACGAAGCACCTTGCCTCGGCCATCATCATCGAAGTCGGTATCAATATCAGGAAGGTTGACACGATCGGGATTCAGGAAACGCTCAAACAGCAAGTCGTACTTCAGAGGGTCTATCTTAGTGATACCCAAGCAATACGCCACGACAGAACCAGCCGCAGAACCACGTCCTGGTCCCACCACGACCCCCAATTCTTCACGAGCTGCACGGATAAAGTCGGACACGATCAAGAAGTAGCCCGGGAAACCCATGGTCTTCATGACATGCAACTCAAAGTTGACATGTTCATCCACATTCTCCGGCAATGGGGTGCCATATCTTTCCTTGGCACCTTCGTACGCAAGGTGCTTCAAATACTCTGCCTCAAACTTGATACGATATATCTTGTCGTAACCACCCAGTCGGTCGATGACCTTCTGTCCTTCCTCGGGCGGCAACTGGTTCTCGCCATTCTCGTCGGAAGTAAACTCCTTGAAGAGATCTTCCTCCGATACCTTTTGTCGCAGTTGCTCCTCCGTACCAAACTCCTCAGGAATCGGGAAGAAAGGCATGATAGGTCCATGGTCGATGCTATATATTTCCACCTTATTATATATATCCAAGGTGTTGGACAATGCCTCTGGCACATCTGAGAAGATGGCATTCATCTCCTCACGTGTCTTAAACCATTCCTGCTTGGAATAGCGCATACGGTTAGGATCATCCAAGTCCTTTCCCGTCGCTATACATAGCAAATGGTCGTGAGCCTCGGCTGTCTCCTTGTCCTCGAAGTGGCAGTCGTTGGTACACACCAGCTTGATGCCATATTCCTTGGCCATCTCGATAAGCACCTTGTTCGCTTTCTGCTGCAAAGGGAAAGCCTCTCGGTTGGCAAGGATGGAAGGATCGGTCACCTCGTGGCGTTGCAACTCCAGATAGTAATCATCGCCAAAAACACGATGATACCACTCGCAAGCCTCACGGGCACCCTCGATGTCGTCCTGTATAATCTTCCTTGGCACCTCGCCAGCGATACAAGCCGAACAAACTATCAAGTCTTCATGATATTTCTCCAAGTCGGCACGGTCGGTACGTGGGCGCATATAATATCCATCCACCCACGAATTGCTCACCAACTTAATCAAGTTCTTATAGCCATTGTAGTTTTTAGCCAAGACTATCAGGTGATAACCACTCATATCACCCTTGTCCTTCTCACGGTCTTCCTTTCGACGATGGGCCACATACATCTCACAACCGATGATAGGTTTGAAAGGTTCCAAGCCTTCCTTCTTCCTACCCTTGTTGACCTTGGCACAATAGTCGGTCAACTCTTTGATGCCAAACATGACACCGTGGTCAGTAACAGCCATACCCTTCATACCATCATTGATAGCCTTATCGACCAGATGCGGAATCTTCGACTGACCATCGAGGATGGAATACTGTGTATGGACGTGTAAATGTATGAAATCTTCCATTTTTTATGCTAAATACTGATATTTGAGTTCAAAGTTACTGCTAAAAGTTGACATAACCAAAAGAAATGCTAGAAAAATTTGCGAAAGTGACAAAAATAACGTACCTTTGCACTGATAAAAACTTAATATCTCTGTAATGGGACAAAAAATAAAGAAATTAAAGAAGATTAGATTGCACCGTGAAGGTACTGACCAATTGGTTTACGGCATCATTGCCTTGGTAGCAATAGCGGTGATATTGTGGAACGCCTTTGACAACAAAATTCCTTTTTGGATATTCTCCCTGGTCTTCGGCGTGGTATATTGCATCGTGCTCAATTTTTACCGATGTCCAATACGTTATCTCAACGTGGAAGACACCGACAAGTTGGTCGTGGCTCCAGCCGACGGCAAGATTGTGGTCATAGAGGAAGTGGGTCATGCTCCTTACTTCAACGACAGACGATTGATGATTTCCATCTTCATGAGCCTTTGGAACGTTCACGCCAACTGGTTTCCTGTGGATGGCAAGGTAAAATTCGTAAAACATGTGGATGGAAACTACCACAAGGCCTGGCTTCCCAAGGCAAGTGAGGAAAATGAACATGCCGACACGATGATTACCACTCCCGACGGAGTGGATGTGCTATGTCGCCAGATAGCTGGTGCTGTGGCACGCCGCATCGTCACCTATGCCAAGGACGGCGAGGAATGCTATATCGACGAGCACCTGGGGTTCATCAAGTTGGGTTCACGTGTGGATGTCTATCTTCCTATTGGCACTGAGGTTTGCGTCAAGATGGGGCAGTCAACCACGGGCGACCAGACCATCATCGCCAAACTGAAATAAACCAGTTTTTATATCAAACTATAGTAATGAACATCAAGAAACATATCCCTAATACGATAACATGCTGCAACTTGGTATCTGGCTGCATCGCCACGTCGTATGCCTTTGGAGGTTCACCCAAGATGGCTCTCCTTTGGATTATCATAGGTGCCGTGTTTGACTTTTTCGATGGCATGAGTGCCCGTTTGCTCCATGTGTCATCACCTATAGGCAAGGAGTTGGACTCCCTCGCAGATGACGTGACTTTCGGCGTAGCCCCCGCCACCATCGTATTCTCAGAGTTAGCCGTATTGGAATATCCTAGCTTCCTTCAACCCTTCTGCGAATACATTCCCTACTTAGCCTTCATCATCGCTGCATTCTCGGCTTTGAGATTGGCTAAATTCAACTTAGACGAACGCCAGACCACCTCA
The DNA here is from genome assembly GCA_963628185.1 of Waltera intestinalis. Classification (GTDB taxonomy): domain Bacteria; phylum Bacteroidota; class Bacteroidia; order Bacteroidales; family Bacteroidaceae; genus Prevotella. Next base: position 62,177 of record CAVGEN010000029.1, read on the forward strand.
TTCATAGGTATGCCTACGCCTGCCAATGCCTTGTTTTGGGGTTCGCTCATCGTCTTCAATCCATTTTGGCTAGAAGGCTACAGTTGGTCCGTATTGGTGATACTCACCTTGGTATGCATTACAAGTTTCCTGCTCGTTTGCGAGCTACCGATGTTTGCACTGAAGTTCAAGCAATGGTCGTTTAAAGGAAACGAAATCAAATACATCTTCGCAGCCATCGCCATCGGGTCGATGGTCATATTCACGATAGAAGACGGATTGCTCGGACTGCTGGAAGCATGGTGGTTGATTATCTCCCTATACTTCATTATCTCATTAGCTTTGTATATCAGAAACAAATAAAAACTACATTACATAATTTTCCATACTCTAAACAGAAAACGGTGACTTCTCGCGAGAAAAGTCACCGTTATTTTTATTATCAGGCATTGGCTTGAAATCAATTATGTACCAACGTACCGATTTCCTCACCATCCATCACTTTCTTCAAGTTGCCCACCACGTCCATGTTGAACACATAGATAGGCAAGTTGTTCTCCTTACACATGGTCGTAGCCGTCAAGTCCATCACCTTCAAGCCCTTGGTGTAAATCTCATCGTATGTGATATCCTTAAACTTGGTTGCCGTAGGGTCTTTCTCAGGGTCTGCGGTATAGATGCCATCCACACGAGTACCTTTCAACATCACGTCAGCCTCTATCTCGATACCCCGGAGAGAAGAACCCGTGTCTGTAGTAAAGTAAGGACTGCCAGTACCAGCAGAGAAGATGCAGATATATCCCTGCTCCATAGCCTCGATAGCCTTCCATTTGGTGTAGAACTCGCCTATCGGTTCCATACGAATAGCGGTAAGCACCTTGTTTTTCACCCCCAAAGCACCCAGCGCACTACTCAAGGCAAGCGAGTTGATGACCGTGGCGCACATTCCCATCTGGTCGCCCTTGACACGGTCGAAACCTTTCTGGCTACCACTCAGTCCACGGAATATATTACCACCACCGATGACGATGCCTATCTGCACACCCATCTCATACACTTCCTTGATTTGCTTAGCATAATCACTCAGACGCTCTGGGTCGATGCCAAAGCTCTGCTTTCCCATCAAGCTCTCACCGCTCAATTTCAGGAGTATTCTTTTAAACTTAGCCATGAATATTTTATTTATAATTTATATTTACAATTTAAACTTGAGCTCTCCAAAGGCATAGCTCCTTATCCGTCCCTGCTTGTCGTGGAGGACAAGATGTCCATCGTCCTCCACCTCCACAAAAGCACCGTCGAACTCACCGTCTGCATCCTGGTATTCATGATACCCTTTGCGACGATAGAGCGAGAGATGATAAATGCCCGACACATCTTGATAGTCGGCACGGCGCAACAACTCGTAATATTTCTCGAATGCCTCGATGATTTTCGCCAACACCTCTTCCCTATCGACTTCATGACCCAAGATTTGGGCAAGAGAGACAGGATTGGGAGCATCGCTCAGAAACTCCATCTGATTGACGTTGACACCTGTACCAAAGATGCAAGTTTTAAGACCTTTCGAGTCAACCGTTGTTTCTATCAGCGTGCCGCTGATTTTCTTGTCGTTCCAATACACATCATTAGGCCATTTGAGCGTAATGCCATCTACATAGGAATCCAAGGCATCCTTCAGAGCCAAGGCTTCTGCCATAGCCAACACAAACTGGCGGCGCACTGGCACCCAACGAGGATGCACCTTGATGCTAAAAAGCAAGTTCTTACCAGCCTCACCCTCCCAAGTATGGGTGCCCTGCCCTTTTCCTGCCGTCTGAAAATCAGCCACGGCCACGACCATTTCCTCGTCATCCGCCTCACGATAATCCCTCAGATAGCGATTGGTCGAGTCTATCTCTTTCAGTCTTATTATCTTAGTTTTCATTTCCACCTTTATTATATCTACATGATATTTTCCGACAAAACACATCAACTGCCTCTTTAAATAAGCAAAGGATTAAAAGCATTCTCAATATGCTCCATTTGTTCCACCCGCAAGTTCTTGCCAACGACCGAGACGATGTCAAACCGCAAGTCCAACTGCACATCATGCAACTTGACATAAGCATTTGCCGCAATCGCCAAATTACGCATCTTCAACTTATCGACGGCTTCCTCCGGCTCTTGCAAGTCATCGCTTTGCCGTGTTTTCACCTCCACAAAAACCAACGTTTCCTGGCTTTCGGTCAAAGCAATGATGTCCAAATCACGCTTCCCCACCTTCCAGTCGCGTTCCAAGACCACATACCCTTGACGTTCCAAAAAGCAGGCAGCTTCGTCCTCGCCCCATTTGCCGAAATCATTATGTTCTGCCATATTTTGTATTTTTAATACTTAACTAGTTGCAAAAGTAACATTTTTCCTTCTAACTTCAAACTTTTTTAAGTACTTTTGTATCCAAAACTTGAAATATAATGGAAGAACAGACAAAGAAAGACGAAGAATTCATGCGCAAGGCACTCTTCGAAGCGCAGCAAGCCTTCGATGAAGACGAGATTCCCGTGGGTGCCGTCATCGTATGCCATGACAAGATTATCTCGCGTGCCCACAACCTGACGGAGATGTTGACCGATGTGACCGCCCATGCCGAGATGCAAGCCATCACGTCGGGAGCCAACATGCTGGGTGGGAAGTATCTGAAAGATTGCACACTCTATGTCACCGTCGAGCCATGCGTCATGTGCGCTGGCGCTCTAGGATGGGCACAAATATCCCGCATCGTATATGGTGCGACCGACGAGAAAAGGGGATATACAAAATATGCGCCCGACGCACTGCATCCTAAGACCACAGTGACATCGGGCGTTTTGGAAGATGAGTGCAAGGCACTCATGCAAGATTTCTTCCAAAGGAAAAGATAAAGAAGCGCTTACCTTTTTACCTTTATTTCACGAGCACTACCAAGTACTTGCTGGTGCTCCAAAATATCTGTGGGTTGGTGATACGCAAAGTATATTGCTTGTTGGCGTCACGAACCAGGCTATAGCTGCTTGACGGGTGGGCGGTCATCAACTTCACAGACTTGGAGTACAACTTGATCTCGGTGATATTGCGAATATCTATCTTGGTGAAGTAGTTCTTGTTGAAGCTACCACTCATCACCTTACCATCCTCGATGATATGCTGGCCCTTCAGTTCCTTCTTGGTGCCAAACACATACCACGCAGTGTTCAACTGCTTGTCTTGTGCGTTGATGGTCTCAGACTTCTGCCTGCTCTCGGTAGTCAAGTTGCTCACGTTGGTATTCAGGTTGTTGACGGTCTCATCCAAGGCAGCAATATGAATATCCTTGCTATCCAACTCCTCGCGAAGCGTCTGAAGCTGCTTTTCCTTATCCGCCAACTGGGCGGTAAGTTCGTCGATAGTCTTCTTCAGCTGGGTAGCAGCCAAAGAACTACCCTCCAACTTCTTCTGGAGCTGGGCTATCAACTCCTTGTTCTTCTTCATCTGATTGGCAATAAACTGAATATCTTCCTTCAGTTTCTGCTTGTTATTAGTACCCTCGCCACTCTTGGCCAAGGCCACGCGATTCTCCGCCTCACTAATCTGACGAATACCTTCCTGCACTTCGTTGAACGTACCCATCAAGTCATTGATCTCACTGTCTTTCTGAGCAATGATGTCGTTCAACGAATCCGCTTGGTGAATACTAGCCAGGTCGGGGGTATTCTTTCCGTCCTTGCAGCCTGTTACCAACAAAGCCGCACAACAGGCAATAAAAAAGAGTTTTTTCATAATCGTTCTCTCCTTAATTAATTTTGTTTGTTATTCCTTTTACGTTCTTCACGTCGCTTTTCCTTCATTTCTTCCTTGAGTTGCTTGGAGTCCTTGCCAGCGAGCACGATGACGAACTCGCCCCTTGGCTCCGTCTCCTCAAAGTGGGCTATCACCTCTGCCAAGGTACCACGCACGCTCTCCTCATGAATCTTGGAGATTTCACGACAACAGCTCACCTGCCGGTCTTCACCAAAGTTCTCGGCAAACTGCTGGAGCGTCTTCACCACCCGATAAGGCGACTCATAGAATATCATCGTGCGCGTCTCGTTCTGCAAAGACTCCAAGTATGTCTGCCGCCCTTTTTTCTGAGGAATGAAACCCTCGAAACAGAAGCGGTCGCAAGGCAAGCCCGACGACACGATGGCAGGGATGCAAGCCGTCGGACCAGGCAAAGTCTGTACTGTAATGCCAGCCTTTGCCGCCTCACGAGCCAGATAGAACCCGGGGTCGCTGATGCCCGGAGTGCCCGCATCGCTGATAAGGGCGATTGTCTCCCCCGCCTTCAAGCGGTCGATAACCGAGGCTGTAGTGCCATGTTCATTAAACTTATGATGCGCCATCAAACGATTTTTGATGTCGAAATGCTTCAATAGGACGCTCGAAGTTCGAGTGTCCTCGGCGAGCACCAAATCAGCCTCTTTCAGAACCCTGATGGCCCGCATTGTCATGTCCTCCATGTTGCCAACTGGAGTCGGTACGATATATAATATGCCCATACAGCGTACAAATGTAGTTAATTAATCTTTCTAATCAAAAAAAAAACGATTTTCTTTGCATTTTTTAAAACCTTATTGCTAATTTTGTGCCCGAAATGACAGAAAATCTAATTGGGGAGACACACCGTCCCGGCAGAATCGAAGTGGTGTGCGGTTCCATGTTCTCTGGAAAAACCGAGGAACTGATCCGAAGAATGAAGCGAGCGAAGTTCGCCAAGCAGAAGGTGGAAATCTTCAAACCTTCCATCGACACTCGCTACTCTGAAGAGGATGTCGTGAGCCATGATCAGAACTCCATCCGATCAACTCCGATTGAGTCTTCCGGGGTATTGTTGTTATTGGCTTCCGACATCGATGTGGTCGGTATCGACGAAGCTCAGTTCTTTGACAATGGTCTTGTCGAGGTATGCAACGAGTTGGCCAACCGTGGCGTCCGTGTCATCGTGGCAGGACTCGACATGGACTTCAAGGGCATCCCTTTCGGACCGATTCCTGCCCTGTGCGCCATCGCCGACGAGGTAACCAAGGTACACGCCATCTGCGTTAGATGTGGCGCATTGGCATACGTGAGCCATCGTCTGGTGCGCAACGACCGAAGAGTGCTTCTTGGCGAAAAGGACGAGTACGAGCCTTTGTGCCGAGAGTGCTACCAAAAGGCTGTATTAAGTGAAAAATGAAATGAGCAAAGAGATTACATTTGATAAATTCATCCGTTGGGCAGGCATCGCCGTCATTGTTTTGGCGGTGCTTTATGTCGTCAACTATCTGAGTGGCGTACTCCTGCCATTCTTCATCGCTTGGTTCTTCGCCTACCTGCTCTACCCCGTGGTGAAGTTCATCGAGAACAAGTTGCATATCAAGATGCGGGCGGTGTCCATTCTCATCGCCATGCTACTGACCGTTTGCGTGATTGGCGGTGTCATTTGGCTGATTATTCCTCCGATGATCGACCAGTTCGACAAGTTGGGCGAGGTGTTGACCAGATGGTTGCACCAAACTACCCATACCAACAACCTCACGGCAGTCATCAAGGAATGGCTGCAAGACAACCAGGCGCAGGTGGAACATTTTCTGAAGAGCAAGGACTTCTCCGATGCCTTGAAGACTGCCATGCCCAAAGTTTTCTCCGTGGTGGGACAGACGGCAAGCATCATTCTCAGCATCGTAGCCTCGATGATTACCTTATTATATATGTTCTTCATCCTCTACGACTACGAGACCCTGACCGCCAACTGGGTTCGCATCTTCCCGAAGAAGAACCGTCCCTTCTGGCAAGAACTGATGAAGGATGTAGAAAGAGAGCTCAACAACTATATACGTGGACAAGGTATGGTGGCACTCTGCATGGGCATCATGTTCTGCATCGGCTTCACCATCATCGGTTTCCCGATGGCAATCGGACTTGGCATCTTGATAGGCATCATGGACTTGGTGCCTTACCTCCATACTTTCGCCCTCATCCCGACGGCATTCCTTGCCATGCTCAAGGCGGCTGACACGGGGCAGAACTTCTGGTTGGTCTTCGGATTGGCATTCCTGGTGTTCTGTGTCGTGCAGGTCATCACCGACATGATTGTCACTCCTAAGATTATGGGCAAGGCGATGGGGCTGAACCCAGCCATCTTGCTTCTGAGCCTTTCCGTATGGGGAGCCTTGCTAGGATTCATCGGCTTGATAGTCGCCCTTCCACTCACCACCCTTCTCATCGCTTATTGGCAGAGATACGTGACGAAGGAAAAGCCGCAATACGACACTTCGCAAAATGCTGAAGACATCGCAAAAGAGCTAAAAACGATTGCTCAGACAAGCAAATAACTCACTTTTTCGCTTGTTTTTCAATAAAAAAAGCAAAAACATGACATTTTTTTTGGTAGTATCAGAAAAATGTCGTACCTTTGCACTCGCTTTTGAAACATAAAGTGGGAGATTGACTCGCTAGCTCAGCAGGTAGAGCACAACACTTTTAATGTTGGGGTCATGGGTTCGAGCCCCATGCGAGTCACAACTCTAAAGGGGCAGTTATCATAATGACAACTGCCCCTTTCTTTGTATAAATACGCCTTGGGGTTGCAATGCAAGTAAAAGAAAAAGTCAACGTTCCCTTATGAAATCTCCGTTCAACACTATTGAACGGCAATTCAGAAGTGCTGAACGGACATTCAAAACTGTTGAATGCACGTTCAGCACTTTGGAACCAAGATTTTATAAGGAAGCAAAGATTTCTACTACCATTCGTTGATGTCAGCATGTGCTTCTATCTTTTTCTCGACACCATCAGGCAGTTTTGAGAAGAAGTCATAGCCCGTGATGCGCTCCACCTCATCCACCGAGTTGATGAAGTCGGTTTTCTTCTTTCCCTTTTGCGAGACATTGCGACAGATAAAGCCGATGGCTTGCGGATTCTCGCCCATGCGGAGCACCACCTTGAAGAAAGCCTCGGGCACCACCACCTTGTTCTTTCCTATCTTGCGATGCTGCTGGTTCAGATAGATAGGGCCGCAGACAACATACACCTTGCCATATTCCTTCGCCCAGGCACGGCATTGCTGCTCGATGGAGTTCCATACGCCACGGTTCAAGCTATTATTCTGAGGACACATATTGGTAATGAGGAAGCAGTCCTCCATCGCCTTCTCGCTCCATTTGTTGTCGCCGGCAGGACACATGTGCCCCCTGTCATAACCACTATTGTAGTAATCAGAAAGATAGCCCTTAGGATCGGGCATATCCTCGTCGTCCATGAAATCCATGCGCTGCACACTGCCCGAGGCATGGGTGGAAGTTATCGTCCAAGCCACCCAGTTCGGGTTCTTCGTGTCGTGGTTGTAAGACAAGGTGTAGGAATAACGTTTCTTGATGGTTTCCGACAACGTCCCTTTCGTATAGACAGGAAGTTCCAAACCATCAGCCTCCACGACAGAAGACTTTTCACCATCCCCATTCGCAGCAGTCGCTCCATCCCCATTTTCCGAATCATCCTTTTCCGCTTCGTTCAAAGCCGAATAAGTTTCAGAAACGACCTTCTTCAACACTTCCTTTCTTTCCGCCTTACTTCCCGAGCATCCGACAAGCACCAAGAAGGCAAACAGGAAAGCGAGGTTTCCCAATCTCAAAAATTTGAATCTCTTCATACTTTAATTTTAATTTAAAAACACCCACAAAGATAGCCAATAAAACATCAACAACTTCAAAGAAAACAAGAAAGACGTTAATATTAACAGAGATTAACGATATTTAGATGCAAGATTTATGCATTTGTCAATTTAATTAAGTAGTTTTGCACAACGATTCGGAATGCTTGGAGAAACGAGCAAACGATTCGGAAGATGCAGACGGATTTAAAGAAATCAATAAACATAAAAGAAAATGAAGAAATTAACATTATTCTCAGTATTGGCAGTATTGTTTGCAGCCTTGTCGTTCACTTCTTGCAACTCGAGCGATTCGAGCGATGACAGCAGCACAGGTTTGCCAGACCAAGCCACAGCCAAAAGCATGCTCCTCAAAGTGGGTGGATACCATAGTTGCGGAGTCCTCCTCCCTGCCGACAAGGACAACAAGATAGAGGACAAGGACAGCATCGAGACTACCTACTATGTCAACGCCAACGACAGTTCTTTTAACATCGCTTCTTTCCCAGTAAGCAAGTTTGCCAAATATTTCAAGGACGAAGATTTGGCCAAGGTGGTGGCAGAGCTTCCCAACCAAGACTTGACGGGCAAGCTTCTTCCTTATTCTGCCAATGGTCCGACGTTTGGCTCCTATCTTAACAACATAAAATTCAGTGCAAACGGCAAAGAATATTATTTGTTTTTCTATGGAGGCTACACCCCTTACTCCATGGCAGGCTATGCAACCAACAAGACTACCAGCAAACAGGTTTTCGTGATGTACATGACGCTTGGGGCAGTTTTCGAGGGTTCTTCAACGACTCCTTTGTCCAACGCCTTGAAAACACAAAGCAGCAGTTATGGTTCTATTCCATACACGCTTTATCTCATGTACAATCTCTAACAACGAACTCATTTTGAACAACATACAACTTACAAATATATGAAATAGTTAATACTCTCTTAAATAATTAAAACTCATTGAAAACTTAGAGGCGCAACCATCGTGATGATGATTGCGCCTTATTTTTTCTCTTCGAGAAGAGAGATCTTCCTACTCTAATATTATTCCTTTCTCCAGAGTTTGCTCATATCCTCCAGACTCTTGCCCTTGGTCTCAGGCACGAGTTTCCAAACGAAGAGGGCGGCAACGATGCAGATGGCTCCATACAAGCCATAAGTGAACCAATGGCCGAAGTCATCGCCCGCCACGAGGTGCATATTGAACATCGGCACGAAGGTGGAGCTTACGATGAAGTTGAATATCCACTGGAAGGCGACGGCGATGGCAACAGCCGCGCCACGGATGGTATTGGGGAACAGCTCGGCGATGAGCACCCATGCGATAGGTCCCCAAGAGAACATGAAGCTGGCACTATACACCATGATACTCAGCATCGTGACGGTGCTCAAAGCTGCATTTCCGAAAGTCAAAGCCACGCCCAAGGCTCCTATCGCCATACCGATGGAACCACAGATGAGCAATGGCTTACGCCCAAGTTTCTCCACCGTGAACACTGCGACGAGGGTGAACGAGATGTTCACGACACCCATGATGACGGTCTGGACCATCGGATTGCCCATACCCATGTCTTGGAAGATGCGAGGAGCATAGTAGAGCACGGCGTTGATGCCCACGGCCTGCTGGAACACAGAAAGCATCACACCGACGAAGATGCACATAAATCCGTACGAGAACAGTTTCTCCGTCTTCACAGTGACGGTATTCTTGATGTCATGGATAATCTCCTTAGCCTTGCCAGAGCCATTAATCTTGGAGAGGATGCCGTATGCCTTCTCGTCTTGCCCCACCATCACGAGATAACGCGGTGTCTCTGGCACAAAGCAGATGAGGAAGGTAAACAAGCCCGCCGGCACACACTCGCTTCCGAACATGTATCTCCAGCCCGTCTCGATAGTCCACTGGGCATCCACCATATTGGCGATGGTGCCAGCCGCATCATAGATAGGATTGGCGTGCTCGCCCATGATGATGAAGTTGACGAAATACACTACCAACTGACCGAAGATGATGGCAAACTGATTCCAGCTCACCAACATACCTCGCACATTGCTTGGCGCAATCTCGCCGATATACATCGGACAGATGGCGGAAGCCATGCCCACACCGATACCACCGAGCACACGATAGAAGTTGAAGACAACCAGCAAAGTCCAGTCGGCCTGACCTTGTGGCAGGATGTAAGTCTCAGGCTCCATGGATCCCCATGCCGAGAAGAAGAAGCACACACCCGCAAAGATGAGCGAACGCTTGCGGCCAAACTTGCTGGCGAAGAGTCCGGAGAGCGAACTACCAATGATGCATCCAATCAAAGCGCTGGAGGACGTGAAACCATGCATGAAGTCGGTGTACTCGAAGTCATCGGCACCCTTGAAGAATGCCTGCAAACCTTTCTCGGCACCCGATATCACGGCAGTATCGTAACCGAAGAGAAGACCGCCCAGCACGGCGACCATCACGATAGAGATAAGATAGGCCTTAGAGCCATTTTCGTTTTGTTCCATAATTTTATTAGGTTTTGATTATTGTTCTTTTTTTGATTTATCCCCATAGTCAATCACATAGTATATGTACGCAAACACTATGTAATACGTGATTTCTTATAAAATATTACGCCCAATCTGCACTTTTCCCCCATTTTTTTTGTAAATTTGCAACCAAAAATGACATAACGCAATATGAACATAGCAGATTTTCTAAATAAAGAGGGACAGAAGAAGGGCTTTTCATTTGAAGTTCTTCCGCCTTTGAAGGGCAATGGCACGGCGGCTCTTTTCCGCACCATCGACTCCTTGAAGGAGTTCAACCCTCGCTTTATCAATATTACGACCCACCACAGCGAGTACGTGTACAAGGAGCTTGAGAACGGACTGCTCACTCGTTCCCGTGTGCGCCGTCGCCCTGGCACGATTGCCATCGCAGGTGCCATACAGAACAAATACGACATCCCCGTCATCCCCCACATCATCTGCAGTGGCGCCACGAAGGAAGACATCGAGTACGAGTTGCTCGACCTCCAGTTTCTGGGCATCTCCAACGTGCTCTTGCTGAGAGGCGACAAGGCGAAGGAAGACCGCCAGTTCACTCCCACGGAGAATGGCCATGCCCATGCCACCGACCTGCTGAAGCAAGTGACACAGTTCAACGAGGGGTTCTTTGCCGACGGCTCTGCCATCAAGCACCCGGGCGAAAAGTTCTGCTATGGCGTGGCTTGCTATCCTGAGAAGCATGAGGAAGCTCCCAACATGGAGCAAGACATGCAGCACCTCCTGGAGAAGCAGCGGCTTGGCGCGTCGTACGCCGTGACCCAGCTCTTCTACGACAACAAGAAGTTCTACGCCTTTGTGGAGAAGGCTCGCCAGATGGGCATCACCATACCCATCGTCCCAGCCATCAAACCTTTTGCCAAGTTGAGCCAGCTCACCGTGGTGCCCAAGACCTTCCATTGCGACATCCCCGAGGAATTGGCGCAGGAAGTGTTGAAGTGCAAGACCGACGAGGATGCTAGAGCACTCGGCATAGAATGGACTACCGCCCAGGTAAAGGATCTCTTCGAGCATGGCTACAACAATGTGCATTTCTTCACTGTTTCGGCAGTGGAGAGCGTGAAACAAATCGCTAAATCACTTTTTTAGATTATGAAATTCAGTGAAGTTATAGGTCAGAAAGACGTATGGGGTCGCCTCATGCAGATGGTGGAGGAAGAACGCATCCCCCACGCCATGCTCTTCTGCGGTCCGAAGGGCTGCGGAAAGATGGCCGTCGCCTTGGCTTTTGCCAGCTATCTGATGGGCGAAAGGGAGGAGGCTCCTTCCGACGTACAGGCTAGCGACGCCCAACGACGTGCCACCATCATGCTCAAGAAATGGGAGCATCCCGACCTCCACTTCACCTACCCCACCATCAAGACTTCCGACATGGCGAGCGACCACAAACCTATCAGCGACGACTTTGCGCACCAATGGAGGGAGTTGCTTGCCAAGGGTCCTTACTTCCAGATCGACGAGTGGATGAGGAAGATGGGAAAGACGGATGCCGACTTCAACAAACAAGCCATTATCACCGCCGAGGAAACCGACGACCTCGCCCACAAGCTCAACTTCAAGTCGGCGCTCGGCGGAAACAAGGTTAGCTTGATTTGGCTTCCCGAGCGCATGAACCTCACGAGCGCCAACAAGATACTGAAACTCCTCGAAGAGCCACCGTCGAAGACTTACTTCGTCATGGTGAGCGAGGAGCCGGAGCATCTCCTCGAAACCATCCGAAGCCGCACCCAGCGCATCGACTTCAAGAAGATAGACGACGAGAGCATCGAGCAAGCCCTGATCCACCAGAGAGGCTTGGTGCCCGACATGGCCCACCGCATCGCCCGCATCGCCCACGGCAACTGGAACGCCGCCCTCGAGGAACTGGACTCGGGCAATGAGAACCGCCAGCATCTCGACATGTTCATCATGCTCATGCGACTTGCCTATATGCGCAACATCCACGACCTGAAGAAGTGGAGCGAGGTGGTGGCTACCTTCGGACGCGAGAAGCAGAAGCGCATGCTCGACTACTTCACCCACATGCTCCGCGAGAGTTTCATGTACAACTTCCGCCAGCCCGACATCAGTTACATGACGCAGGACGAGGAGAACTTCGCCAAGAACTTCGCACGGTTCATCAACGAGGCAAACGTCATCGACATCTTCAATCTCTTCGACGAGTGCAAGCGGTTCATCGGTCAGAACGCCAACGCCAAGATTGTGTTCTTCGACCTGGCGCTGAAGATTATCGTGTTGCTCATCAGGAAGTGATACAAGAGGAATGTTAAGTGTTAAATGTTAAATGTCAGATGAAGCACACGCCATCATTGACAGGTAATATTTACGAAGGTCCACACCTACTTAACATTAAGAAGAAAGAAATATAAAAAACTATATATATAAAACAAGGAAGGCGACAGCCCAACTTAACATTTAACACTTAACATTTAACATTGAAATAGATGGACTATAAGAATATGAAATTCAGAATGTGGAACGGATGCGACCGAGGGCTTTGCTGCAAGGCTTGTGGCCGCCAGGACCGCCAGCTGAATACCTACGACTGGCTTGCCGACGTTCCGGGCAATGCCGAGAGCACCGACCTCGTGGAGGTGCAATTCAAGAATACCCGCAAGGGATATTATCACAATGTCAACAACCTCGACCTCAAGAAGGGCGACGTGGTGGCAGTAGAGGCTAGCCCGGGCCACGACATCGGCGTGGTTACGTTGACTGGCCGTCTGGTGAAGCTCCAAATCAAGAAAGCCAACCTGAAGTCGGCCGACGACATCAAGCGCATCTACCGCATCGCCAAGCCTGTGGACATCGAGAAATGCAAGGAGGCGAAGAGCCGCGAGCACGACACGATGATACAGAGCCGACAGATAGCCAAGGACTTGGGCTTGAAGATGAAAATCGGCGACGTGGAGTACCAAGGCGACGGCAACAAGGCCATCTTCTATTATATCGCCGACGAGCGTGTCGATTTCCGCCAACTCATCAAGGTCTTGGCGGATACCTTCCATGTACGTATCGAGATGAAGCAGATCGGTGCTCGCCAGGAGGCCGGGCGCATCGGCGGAACGGGACCTTGCGGCCGTGAGCTATGCTGTGCCACCTGGATGAAGAACTTCGTAAGCGTAAGCACCAATGCCGCCCGCTTCCAAGATATCTCCTTGAACCCACAGAAGTTGGCCGGCATGTGCGCCAAGTTGAAGTGCTGCCTCAACTACGAGGTGGACAACTATGTGGAGGCAAGCAAGAAGATTCCTGCCCGCGACATCGTACTACAGACGGCAGACGGCGACTTCCATCAGTTTAAGACCGACATCCTCGCCGGTCTCATCACCTACTCTTCCGACAAGAACATGGCTTCCAACCTGGAGACCATCACTGCGGAACGAGCCAAGGAAATCATCGAGATGAACCGCCGTGGCGAGAAGCCACTCACCCTATTGGAAGACGGCCATGTCAAGGAGAAGCCAAAGTCGGTAGATTTACTGGCAGAAGCCGACCTCAGCCGTTTCGACAAGGCGAAGAAAAAGAAGAAGAACAACAAGAATCGCAACAACAATCGTCCAACGGGCGAAAAAGGCGAGAGAAACAGACAGAATCCACAGAATGGAAATGGGCAGAACGCAGCTACCAGCAACAATGCCGAGAAGGTAAACGCCGCTCCTAACAAAGAGCAAGGGCAATCTCAGCCTAACGCACAGCAGGGACAACCTCGGCAGAACGCACAACAGGGTGAACGCCAAGACAAGCAGGGCAATCGTCGCGACAACAACCGCCGCCGCGACAACCGCAATCGTGGCAACCGCCCACAGGGAGAACGCCCACAACGCCCACAGGGCGACAACCGCCCTCCGAGAGACCGCAAGCCAGCCCCTGAGAGCCAAGAATAATCATCTATTTGATACACAAAGAATAAAGAAAGGTAAGAAAAGAATGAAAAGACCATTCTATACCTTATTAACAATAGGAGCCATCCTGTTCACTTCCCTTCTCTCATCCTGCAAGGATGCGTTGGTATATGACCAATTTACCCACACTCCCATTGCAGGATGGGAGAAGAACGACACGCTCTCGTTCGAGATTCCCCCTCTCGCCGCAAGCGGCTATTACCAAGAGCAGTTGGGGCTGCGCATCACGGGAGCCTACCCTTTCATGGGCTTGACCCTCATCGTGGAGCAAACCATCTATCCCGACAAGGATAAGAAATGGGAGAAGTCTGTGAAGGTAGATACCATCCAGTGTGACCTCATCGACAAGAATGGTGTCACCAAGGGGCAAGGCATCAGCTATTACCAATACAACTTCCCCATCAACGTATATCACATCAGCGAAAAAGACTCCATCCATGTCACTGTTCGCCACGACATGAAGCGAGAAATCCTCCCGGGCATCAGCGACATTGGCTTGAAGCTAAGCCGGGTGAAGGAATAAAAAGAAGCAAGAGAAAGTACAATTAATCATACTTTTTCTTGCTTTTTTGTTTTTTCTTTGTACTTTTGCACCCAAAGTACAATATATTGTCCGATGAATATTCAAGAAGTAATGAAAGACCAACGTAAAAAGTTGGGCATCACACAACATATACCTTAATTACATATACGGATTTTTTAGCTGTCAACTACCAATCCACTTGCGGAAAATCGAACTGTCACTGTCACCTGTCACCACTTGCTGATTTTTCCCAACAGTAACCGTAACCAGCAATCAAGAGAGCAGGAAAACTCTTCACTCTTCGTTTTTCACCCTTCACTTAATTCAGCTCCTCACCAGATTTCTTCCTGCATCTATTCGCAGGAAGATGAACAGCAGGATGGTGAAGCCCCAGAGCGAACTGCCGCCGTAACTGAAGAACGGAAGAGGAATGCCGATGACAGGCGTCAGCCCTAGCACCATACCCACGTTGATAAACAAGTGGAAGAGGAATACCGAGAGCACGCAATAGCCATAGACTCGCCCAAACTTGAAGGGTTGCCGCTCCGCCAGCCGAATCAAGCGCAATATCAACGCCAGGAAGAGCAGAAGCACGCCTGCCGAACCGAGGAATCCCTCCTCCTCGCCCACCGTGCAGAAGATGAAGTCGGTGTCCTGCTCGGGCACGAACTTGAGCTTGGTCTGCGTGCCGTTCAGAAAACCCTTTCCCTGCAAGCCGCCCGACCCGATGGCTATCTCGCTCTGATGCACATTGTAGCCAGCACCCGCCAAGTCTTCGTCGAGACCGAGAAGCACGTTGATACGCACTCGCTGGTGAGGCTCCATCACGTTGTTGAGCACATAGTCGGCCGAATAGAAGAAGGCGATGCTACCCAAGGCGAACACCGCGATGAAATAGTAATTGCGGAGGCGTGTCGCCAAGCCTTGATATACCAAGAAGCCTATCATTGCCGCGCACAACGCCAACTGCACCCACACGATGTCGAACGGAATCACGTAGGTCGAGAAGAGCAGGAAGATGAGCGTGATGCCCACGCCATAGCCCAAGATAACAAAGGTATGCTTCTTATTGCCCGTATAGGAGTTGACCATGCCGGCCGTGAATATCTGTACCAAGAGCAAGACCACAAACTTGCCCACAGAGGTGTAGGTGTCCCACATCATCACATTCTCGTACTTCACGCCGACCACGAAATACGCCACCATCGACACACCCGTGAAGAGCACCGCCCCAGGCATTCCCTCGCGATAGAGCATGAGGAAGAAAGCCGAATAGACCAGCGCAGAGCCCGTCTCCCTCTGCCCGACGATACATATCATCGGCAAGACGATGATGCCCACCGCCGCCATGAAATGCTTCGGCTTGTGGATATTGAACCCATAGGTTGACATAAACTTGGCGACCGCCAACGCCGTGGCAAACTTGCCGAACTCGGCGGGTTGCAGTCGCAAAGGTCCCAATACAAGCCACGAGTGCGAACCCTTGATGCTGTGCGGATTGAATATCGTGGCGAAGAGCAGGAGTATCAGCACCGCATAGATGACATACGAGAAGGTGTCGTAGAATCGGTCGTCGAGCATCAGGATGACAAATCCGAGTGCTATCGACGTACCTATCCAGATGATTTGCATGCCCGAGCGAGTGCCGAGGCTGAATATATCATTGTCGCCATACGTGTAGCTGGCACCGCAGACGCTGATCCACCCGAAGGCGAGCAGCGCCAGGTAAATGCCTATCGTCCACCAGTCGAGTGAGCGAAGCACGCTGGGTTGTCTATTATCTGCTTGACGAGCCATAAGCTATTCTTCTATTTTGCATTTGTGCAGCCTGCGCCTCCGACGACGGCGAGAGCTTGCCTTTGAGATATTGTTCCATCATCAGTCCGCCGATGGGCACACCATAGTCGGCGCCCCATCCACCATTCTCCACATACACGGCGATGGCTATCCGAGGGTTGTTCATCGGAGCGAATCCCATGAACACGGAGTGGTCGTGGCCACGGTTCTGCGCCGTACCCGTCTTGCCGCAAGGCTCGAAGTCGTACCGGGCGAGCATCTTGCAGGTGCCTCGCAGAGCCGAGCTTCTCATGCCTGCCACCACATAGTCGTAAGCCCGTCGGGTGGCCTTGGTCACATGCTTGCGGGTGTAGAGCGTGTCGAGCGGTTCGCCCTTCACCTTCCTCACCACGTGGGGCACGTAGTAATAGCCGCGGTTGGCGATGGTTGCGCCGAGGTTGGCTATCTGCAAAGGCGTGAGGTTCACCTCGCCCTGCCCGATGGAGATACTGATGATGGTGAGTCCGTTCCAGGAGCCCTTGTAGGCCTTGTCGTAGTAAGGTGCGTTCGGTATCAAGCCTCGCTTCTCGCCCGGCAAGTCGATGCCGAGCTTGTAGCCGAAGCCCATGCTCACCATGTAGTCCTTCCAAGTAGTCATTGCGTTCTGCACCGAGCCATACTTGTGCTTGTTGCCCATCATATAATAGAGTCCCCAGCAGAAGTAGCCGTTGCAAGAGGTGCTGATGGCATCCACGAGGGCTATGGGCGAAGCGTGGCCGTGGCAGCCCACGTGAAGCCCCTTGTAGCTGAATCCGTGATGGCAGGGGAACGACGTGCCCGGCGTGATGATGCCTTCCGAGAGGTAGGTCAGCGCCTGCGTGGTCTTGAAGGTGGAGCCGGGGGGATACTGTCCCATGATGCTACGGTTCAGGAGCGGTTTCCAAGGGTTCTGCGAGAGCCACTTGTGCATCTTTCCCCTTTGCTTGCCCACCAGCCGGCGGGGGTCGTAGGTCGGGGAGGAAACCATGGCCAAGACCTCTCCCGTGCGAGGGTCGATGGCGACGATGCTTCCTATCTTGCCTTGCAGCAACCGCTCGCCCAAGGCCTGCAGGTTCACGTCGATGCCGAGCGTGAGGTCCTTGCCCGCTACAGGCCGCTGGTCGAGCTTGCCGTCCTGGTAGCTCCCCTGTATGCGGCCCCGCGCGTCGCGAAGCATGATCTTCACGCCCTTCTGTCCACGGAGTTGCTTCTCGTAGGCTTTCTCCAGGCCGAGCTTGCCGATATAGTCGCCGGGCTGGTAGTAGTCGTCGTCCTCGATGTCGCTCTCCGACACCTCGCCCACGTCGCCGAGCACATGGGCGGCATAGGGATAGGTATATTCGCGGATGCTTCGCTTCTGCACATAGAAGCCGGGGAAGCGGAACATCTTTTCCTGGAACACGCTGAAGTCCTTGTCGGAGAGCTGGGTCATGAAGAGCTGCTGGGTGTATCGGGAATACCCCGGGTTCTTGCTCCGGTCCTTGATGTCTTCCATCCTCTTGATGAAAAACTCCTTGGTGATGCCCAGCGAGTTGCAGAAGTCCATCGTGTCGAGGCGGTCCTTCTCCTCGTTCATCACCACCATGATGTCGTAGGAAGGCTGGTTATACACCATCAGCTTTCCGTTTCTGTCGTAGATGGAGCCTCGCGAAGGATAGGTCACCTGCTTGAGGAAGGCGTTGGAGTCGGCATTCTTCTTATAGTCGTCGCTCATAATCTGGAGCGTGAAGAGACGTATCATGTAGATGACGACTATCGCTATCGCCACACCGCCTATCACAAACCTACGCTTTTCGAGATTATAATCTACCATTTTTTTCTTGAATCTTCCTTTACTGAGAAATCTATTTCTTTTCTACTGTCGCGCTTGCCTTACTTTCTGAAATTCTCCAGCACCATGACGAGCACGTAGGTGAGCAGGGTGCTGCCCCCGATGCACTCCAGCCACTGCAGCCAGTTGAAGAAGTTGAACGTCTCCAGGGTGAAGAACACCAGGCAGTAGGCGAACACCATGATGAAGGCGTACCAGAAGTAGGCGGTCACGCCGATGGTGCGTGGCGAAGGCTGCAAGTCTTCGGCGCTGTCCCTAGGCACGAAGAGTTCGAAGAGGTAAGGCTGAACCAGTCCCATCAACGTCATGGAAGCCGCCGCCACGCCGGGGGTGTTGGCGAAGACATCGACACACAAGCCCATCGCAAAGCTCCACAGCAACGCCGACCACCGCGACTGGTTTCTGCGGAAGTGCAGCACCAGGATGATGTAGAGCAGCGGCGTGGCGCAGTCGAAGAGGTGGATGTGGTTGAGCACCAGCCCCTGCACCACCAGCAGCACCACGAAGAGTGCTACGCGTTTTACTTGATCTATACTCATTGTTTCTATAATCTATGGTTTGATGGAATCCTGCGCCGCCCTCATAATCTCCAGCCGCTCCCGCATGGCGGTATCGTCGATGACACACACGTCGCGGAGCTTGGCGAAGTCGGTGGAAAGCTTCAGCTGCACCCGGTAAGACAAGCCGTCGGCAGAGTTGAACACATGGAGCACCTTTCCTACCAGCACGCCCGGAGGGAACACGGCGGAATAGCCACTCGTCACCACCTTGTCGTACAACTTGAAGTGGGCATGGCGAGGCACGTCTTCGATATAGGCGTACTCGGAAGCCCCTCCCTTCCAACGGAGATAGCCGAAATAGCCGCGCTTTTGTATCGTGCAACTGATGTTCGACCTCGTGTTGACGACGGGGATGATCACGGAGTAATGCTCCGCCACCAGATATACGATGCCCACGATGCCCGTACCGCACACCACGCCCATGTCCTTGTGGATGCCGTCGGTACGCCCCTTGTCGATGGTGATGAGGTTGGCTGGCTTATCCACGCTGTTGCTCACCACCTTGGCAGGAATCAGCCGATAGTTCTGGAGTAGAGCCATCTGGCTACCCTTGGCTGCAGTGCTGTCCTTGGTGGCGTCGGTGAGCTTCTGCGACAGCAGCTCCACCTGTTGCTCCAGGTAGGCGTTGCGCTGGGTGAGTTCCTGGTTCACCTTGGTGAGCGAGAAGAAGGTCTCCACGTTGGCGTCCCACTCGTAGAGCTTGCCCGTCACGGCGTTGGCGGATGAGAACCACACGCTGCCCTGGTAGCTGTTGTACTGGAACAGGAGTACCATGCTCACCACTTCGAGCAGCACGAAGACAAACCAATGGTTGTATTTCTGCAAAAACTCTAAAAGGTTGTGCATACTTATTTTAAATAATTAAAGTTTCGAGACTATCCGGGGAATTGAGAAGAAGTTAAGGGAAGTTGCCACTCCCTACGGTCGTTAGGGAAGTTAAGGGACAATAGCATTTCCTGCCATGGGCAAGAAGGCATTTGTCCCTTAACATCTATAACTTCCCTTAAATTCCCTTAACTTCCCCCTGTCGGAAGTCACGAAACTTATCTAATTTTAAAAATCCTTTATCTCATCAAGAACGAGAAGCGGTCCACATTCTTCAATGCGATGCCTGCGCCCTTTGCCACGCTGTGCAATGGGTCTTCGGCGATATGGAACGGAATGTTGATCTTGTCCTGCAGACGCTTGTCGAGCCCACGGAGCAATGCGCCGCCGCCCGAGAGCCAGATGCCGTTCTTCACGATGTCGGCGTAAAGCTCCGGCGGAGTGTTCTCCAGCGCCGAGAGCACGGCGTTCTCTATCTTGGCCACTGTCTTGTCGAGGCAGTGGGCTATCTCCTGGTAGCACACGGGCACCTCCATCGGGAGGGCTGTGATGCGGTTAGGTCCATGCACGATGAAGTCCTCGGGAGCCTGGTCGCCCAGGTCGGTGAGAGCCGAGCCCACGTGTATCTTGATTCGCTCTGCCATGCGCTCGCTCACCTTCACGTTGTGCTGGCGGCTCATGTATTCCTGGATGTCGGCGGTGAGGTCGTCGCCTGCCGTGCGGATGGAGTTGTTGCTCACGATGCCGCCGAGCGAGATGACTGCGATCTCGGTGCTTCCGCCGCCTATATCGACGATCATGTTGCCCTCGGGAGCCTCCACGTCGATGCCGATGCCGATGGCTGCCGCCATTGGCTCGAATATCAGATAGACGTCACGTCCGTCGGCATGCTCTGCGGAGTCGCGCACGGCGCGCAGTTCCACCTCGGTAGAGCCTGAAGGCACGCCGATGACCATGCGGAGCGACGGCGAGAACAGGCGGCTGCCCGTGTGCACCATCTTGATGAGCCCGCGCATCATCTGCTCGCAGGCGGTGAAGTCGGCGATGACGCCGTCGCGCAACGGGCGGATGGTACGGATGTTGTCATGCGTCTTCTCGTACATCATCTTTGCCTTCTCGCCCACGGCTATCATCTTGTCGGTGCGGCGGTCGAGGGCGACAACGGACGGCTCGTCCACCACGATCTTGTCATCGCTGATGATGATGGTGTTGGCGGTGCCCAGGTCCATTGCTATTTCTTGTATGAATGAAAAAAATCCCATTTTCTTTTTTGCTTTTATATTCTTTTTGAGAAGCTTGAGGAGTTAAGGAGTTAAGACAACAGCCTTTGCAATTGAATCCTTCACTCTTCACTCTTCACTTATTTTGCGAACCACTCGTGGATGGCAGTGTCGTAGTGAGAGCTTACGCCGAATGCGCGCGTGGCGAACATCTTGCGGTCTTCGATGCTGGTCTCCGCGCCCTTCTCCTTGAGGATGTCGAGGAGCACGCCATACTCTGCCTTGCTTGGCACGATGACCACGTCCTTGAAATTCTTCGCGCCAGCGCGGATGAGCGAGATGCCGCCTATGTCTATCTTCTCTATGATGTCGGCCTCGCTTGCGCCGCTCGCCACGGTCTGCTCGAACGGATAGAGGTCAACGATGACGAGGTCGATGCTCGGAATCTCATATTCCTTCATCTGCTCCTGGTCGCCCTCGTTGTCGCGGCGAGCCAAGATGCCTCCGAATATTTTGGGGTGGAGAGTCTTCACACGGCCACCGAGGATTGATGGATATGTGGTGACATCCTCTACTTTCTCACACTCATAGCCGAGGGACTCGATAAACTTCTGAGTACCACCTGTGCTCAAGAACTTGACACCCTCTTCGTTCAACTTGGCGAGCAACTCGTCCAAGCCATCCTTGTGGAAGACAGACACCAACGCTGTCTTAATCTTTTTTGTTTCAGCCATTGCCTTTTTGATATTTTGAATAGAGTTTTACCTGCTATCTGGTTCGACATAGAAAGCCGTTTTCGTACGGCCTTTGGAAATATGGTGCAAAATTACGAATAATATTTGAAACCACCAAATTTTCAAGTGCGTTAATTCTCATTTTTAAGGGATATTTGCGATAGGTCAAGAAATCCCCTGATTACCGATTGCGTTTACGGTTCGATTTCCCGGCTGTCGTTTCCTTAGAAAACTACACCCAAGTGGTGACAGGTGACAGTGACAGTTAGAAATTCCGCAACTCCCCCTTCCGTTCCCTTCTCTTTTGCGATGACCTCTCGAACGGGGTCGCAAGTGAGCAGAATGGAAAATGAAAAAGTAAAGAATTATTAATAATATATTTTTATATTTTTTATATAT
>CAVGEN010000030.1:0-6257 GCA_963628185.1 Waltera intestinalis
ATTTACACATTATATAATTTCACTATAATGTGTCTATCTATATCAGTATAAGTCAGGGAGTTACAATGCAGGGTCGGGATTTTCTTGCGAAAGATGCAACTCGACCACTTCACCTTGTTTAAGAGATTTTTTTACATTAATGATGCGTTGGTTGCTGCTGCCTCGGAAGAACAAATCTTTGTCGGCAAGTGCCTTGATGAACGGACCATCTACCAAAACATCTATTAATTCCAGCAATTTCCTTTGATATGGATTCTCCAACAGACGTTCGTATTTATACCCTGTGAAACACCAGATGGTCTTGTTGCTCTGCTCACGGATGGCTTGCGCCAACTCCGCAAAGCCTTCAGCCTGAAACATCGGATCGCCACCAGAGAACGTGACGTTGGCGAAAGGGTCGCTCATGATTTCCTGCATCAGCTCTTCAGTAGATGTCATCGAGCCATGATGGATATCCCACGACTGGGGATTGTGGCACTCAGGGCAATGATTGGGACACCCTGCACAATAGATGGATGTGCGGAATCCCGGTCCATCCACCATTGTGTCGTGTACAACGCTTAAAACGCTTATCATTTTTTACTTTGGATTCTCCGTTATACTGTAGGGTTCTTCGGTGTGTCGATATGGGTCACACGGTCGTGAAGCTCGGCGAGTTTGCCGCTGTTCCAACGGTCGGTGGTACCTACTAGGTAGCCTGTGATACGCTGCAATTTATCGATGTGATGGCTGCCACACTTAGGGCAAACCTCCAAGTCGGCTTCTGCGTTTTCGTAACCACACTCCAGACAACGGTTGCGGTTATGGTTGACGGAACCATATCCCATATTGTATTTGTCCATCATATCTACCACGCTGGCGATAACGGAAGGGTTGTGGGTGGCATCGCCATCAATCTCCACGTAGAAGATGTGCCCGCCACGAGTTAAGTTGTGGTAAGGAGCCTCTATCTTAGCCTTCTGTAGGGCAGTACACTTGTAATACACAGGCACGTGGTTAGAGTTGGTATAGTAATCACGGTCGGTAACGCCTGGGATGACACCAAACTCCTTGCGGTCTTTCTTGGTAAACTTTCCGCTCAATCCCTCGGCGGGGGTGGCGAGGATGGAATAGTTGTGGTGATACTGCTCGCTGAACTCGTTGGCACGGTCACGCATATAGGTGATAATCTTCAAGCCGAGTTCTTGTGCCTCTTCGTTCTCGCCATGGTGCTTGCCGATAAGAGCCTTCAAGCATTCAGCCAGTCCGATGAAACCAATGCCGAGGGTGCCATGGTTGATGACGCTCTCGATGGACTCCTCTGGTTTTAGCTTGTCGGCGCCTACCCAGAGATATTTCATCAAGAGAGGGAACTGCTTTGCCATCGCTGTCTTCTGGAACTGGAATCGTTCGTCGAGTTGCTGGGCTGTGATGTCAAGGATGTTGTCGAGTTTGGCAAAGAACATGTCGATGCGTTGCTGCTTGTTCTCGATGCCCATGCACTCGATGGCAAGCTTCACGATATTGATGGTAGAGAAACTCAAGTTGCCACGGGCGACGCTGGTCTTCTCGCCCCATCGGTCTTCGAATACTCGGGTGCGGCAGCCCATAGTTGCGATTTCCCACTTGTAACGCTCAGGGTCATCGGCATGCCACTTCTCATTTTGATTGAATGTAGCGTCGAGGTTGAGGAAGTTAGGGAAGAAACGGCGTGCAGTCACTTTGCAAGCCAACCGGTAGAGGTCGTAGTTGCGGTCCTCTGGCAGGTAGTTTACACCTCGTTTTTTCTTCCATATCTGGATAGGGAAAATAGCTGTCTCACCATTGCCCACGCCCTCGTAGGTGCTAAGCAAAATCTCTCGCATGATGCAACGCCCCTCTGCGCTGGTGTCGGTACCGTAATTGATGGACGAGAATACCACTTGGTTGCCACCACGGGAATGGATGGTGTTCATGTTGTGGATGAAAGCCTCCATTGCCTGGTGTACACGGTTCACGGTCTTGTTGATGGCGTGCTGTTCCAAGCGAGCCTTGCCCTCCAAGCCATCGAGCGATTTCTCGATGTAGTCTTCGATAGGAGCGTCGTAGAGGTCTTTCAAGTCTTCTCCAGTCAGTCTCTCTAGGTTTCTCACCTCTTCTTGGTACGACATTCTCACGTATGGGGCCAAATAGAAGTCGAAGGCAGGGATGGCCTGACCGCCGTGCATTTCGTTTTGGCAAGTCTCCAAGGAGATGCAGGCCAATACGGCAGCGGTCTCTATACGCTTGGCTGGGCGGCTGGAGCCATGGCCTGCCGTGAAACCGTTCTTGAGGATGATGTCAAGAGGATGTTGCACGCAGGTGAGACTCTTGGTAGGATAATAATCTTTGTCGTGTATGTGGATGTAGTTGTGCAAGACGGCGTCACGTACTTCCTCGCTGAGGAGGTAGTCGTCAACGAATGGTTTGGTAGTTTCAGAAGCGAATTTCATCATCATGCCGGCAGGGGTGTCAGCGTTCATGTTGGCGTTTTCGCGGGTGATGTCATTGTTCTTGGCGTTGACGATACTCATGAACACATCGCGAGTCTTTGCCTTGCGGGCGATGTTTCGCTGGTTGCGGTAGGCGATGTACTTTTGCGCCACATCTTTGCGGGCACTCTTCATCAACTCCATCTCGATGGCGTCCTGGATGGCCTCTACGCTCATCTGGCTCTTGCCACGGAAAGAGATGTGGTCGGTGATTTGCTCTATCAGAGTAGTGTCCTCACCCTTGTCTGTGTGTAGCATGGCTTTGCGTATGGCTGCCATGATTTTTTGTTCGTTGAAACCAACGATGCGTCCGTCGCGCTTAACTACAGTTTGTATCATTTCTAGCTTTACTTTAAGATTGATATTTAATTACCTTAATATTAATATTTTATGCCAAAAGGAGGTGTAGAAAACCCCGATTTTGTTACTGCAAAGGTATAAAATATATCCGAAAGTTTGTTGTTTTGGATAACTTTTATTTTGTTAAAAAAGGTCAAGTCTCTGATAATCAATGAAATAAAAAATCGTTTCGGAAGACTTTGTATAAAAAAGCTTTTTCGAAACGATTAACTTGTTATGCGATAGTGAGTTACGTCTTTGTTGAACCGAAATGTTAAAAATATCTTTCTCCTTGGCACTTGCAAGAATGCCTTTTGGTATCAGTGGTTTTGGGATGCAGACTCTGCGTTCTGTTTTCTCTTGTAGTCGAGGGCAGCCCCGATGGCAGTGCAGAACTCTGAGTATTTCGGGATGCGGAATCTTACGTTGTAGAGCTTTTCCATCGCAGGGAACACCTCTCGGCATTGTGGCAGGAGGGTGAGGTTGCCGATGAGCACGAAGTCCTTGATGCCCGACTCTAGCGAGGAGAGTATTGTGGCTGATCCAATGCACTGCAATACCATCCATATAAGGCCCTTGGCGATGTCCTCGCGCGCAGCGTTCGCCTTGGCGTTGCTGAAGAGAGAGGCCACGGCATTCATTGGCAACCCAGGCAAAGGTTTGGCACTGATGTCGCCTATCAGCAGGTTGATTTTCGAAACGTCGCCATCCTTGGCAAGGTTGGCGATTTGCTTCACATCGTCTGTTTTGAGCATGATGCGACTCAGCCCCGACAATGTTCCGCCGCCGATGCCGATGCCGCCGATGTGGCGGATGTCTTCGCCCTGGCATTTCACGAGCGAGGTGCCCGTGCCCATGCTCACCACAATCATGCGGTCGAGCTTGCTCTCGTACTTGGCTCCCAGACCATCAGCCACAAACTCCTCGCTCTTCGAGGTTGGAAGTCCGTAGATAGGCTCGTCGATGTAGGCGGAGCCCACACCCGTGAGCATCACGTGCTCCACTTCGGCAAGACTAATCTGGTTGTCATGCAGATACTTGCCGAAGGCACCATATAACGAGGTGATGGGGTCGGTGGCCTTGATGCGGATGGGGCTGACCACCACGCCGTCTTCGTCGATGCCCACTATTTTGGTCGTGGAGATGCCCACGTCGATTCCTATGACTATCTTTTTCATGTCTTCTCTTGAAAGTTAGTGGCTGCAAAGGTACTATAAAATAAAGACTCCACAAAATAATCGTCTAGAATATTTTGTGGAGTCGTTCGGATTTATGCTTTATTAAAAGTTGTGCTTTTAAAGGCGATGTCCGTTTGCGAGGTGTTACAGCACTCCCATTTTGCAGGAGGCGATGAGTACGGCATAGCCGAGCACCATGCTGATGACACCGATGGTCAAGCCTGCCTTCGCCATGTCGGTCTGCTGGATGAGTCCGGTGGAGTAGGCGATGGCGTTAGGAGGAGTGGAGATGGGGAGCGACATGGCACAGGAGGCTGCTACGGCCACGCCAATGATGATGGTGGAGGTGCCGCCGATGCTAGCCAGGGAGTCGCCCATGCCTGAGCAGACCACGGTGAGAATAGGAATGAGGAGGGCTGCCGTCGCTGTGTTGGAGATGAAATTACTTAGGGCGAAGCAAACAAGCCCTGAGACAGTCATGATGACGAATGGGTTGAACGAACCGAAAGGTATGCTCTTTACAGCGTTTTCCGCCAGTCCTGTTCCATTCATTGCCAGTCCGAGGGCAAATCCGCCTGCCACCATCCAGATGACTGCCCAGTCTATCTCTTTGAGGTCGTCGGCGGTAATCACACCCGTGAAGGCGAAGACTGCGATAGGGAGCATGGCTACGGTGTTGGCGTTGATGCCAAAGGAGTCTTTGCCGAATATCCAAAGCAAGATGGTGACGGCGAAGGTGCCTGCCACCACGCAAGTGCGCCAGTTAAACTTCGTGTCGCCTTCTATCTTTAGTTCGATAGTTTTCTGGGAGAATGGGAACATCTTGCGGATGATGAGCCAGGCGATGAAGAGCAGTACGATGACCAGTGGACTCATAATCATCATCCAGTCGCCGAATCCAATGTCCATGTTAAGGCCGTCTTCTGCAGTCAGCACCTTGTAGGCGAAGGCATTGGGAGGTGTGCCGATGGGGGTTCCCATGCCGCCCAGGTTGGCGCCGATGGGGATGGCCATGGTAAGGGCGATGCGCCCCTTTCCGTTGGCAGGCAGAGCCTTGAACACGGGGGTGAGGAAGGTGAGCATCATCGCTGCGGTGGCGGTGTTGGAGATGAACATGGAGAAAATTCCCGTGATGAGCATGAATCCCAGCAGCACGTTCTCCGATTTCTTGCCGAAAGGAGCGATCAGCGTCCGCGCCATCAGTACGTCGAGACCGCTCTTGGTGGCTGCGATTGCCATCACGAAACCACCCAGGAAGAGAATAATGGTAGGATCGGCGAAGCATGCCATGATACCTTGGTACTCTAGCAGATTGCCGTATTCTCCCTCGGACCCTTGCATGATGTTGAAGGCGGAGTTGGACACTCCGAAGAGCAGCACGAAGATGATGACCACGGATGTGGCCCATGCCGGGATGGCCTCGGTGAGCCAGAGCATGACCGCCATGACGAAGATGGCAATGACGCGTTGTTGTACGACGGTAAGTCCATCGATGCCGAAGCAGTCGATAGGCAAGTTCCATACCAGGATGGTGAGTAGGGCTGTGACGAGAAACATCACTGCCTTCTTGCGATTGAAGTCGCCACTCAAGACTTTTTTTACAGTTTCTTGCATTTTCTATATGTTTTTTATGGATTTGGGGGCAAATATACATATTTTTTTTGGATTTGCAAAAAAATCCCTTGAAAAATTATGGGATTCCACTTTTTTGTGTTATATTTGCATCGGAATGAAAGATATTTTCCTTTCATGAGAAGAAAATGTTTTTTTAAAATGCAATATACCATGGATAAAGTTACATTATTATTGATTGTCGTGTTAGTCGTTGTAGTAGTCTTCGTGGCTTCCTCTTACCTCCACAAACGTCATGTGGAGTATAAGATGGTGGATATCGAGAACGCTGTGCGTAGTGCATATCCGGAGGGGGTGTCTTCGGTGGCGAAGGCAGACCTTGTGAAGGCAGTGAAAAAATATTTCCATTGCTCTTCCAAGGAGGCGCATTATATAATAGGTGTGGCGAGGAGGAAGAAAGTCGTGGATATTGATGCAGAGAAGGTTTCTTTGCACTCTATGGTGTAGCGACTTCGTTTTTGCGATTAAGGAGCACATTTATATCCTTATTAATGGGAAAATGTGCTTCTTGTTGGTTTCCGCTTTCTACGGCATCGCCTGATAGAGGGCTATCTGTGCCGCCACCTTATTATATATGTTCTGCAACTGCGACATCTGGGCGGAGAGGAGGTTCTCCTGT
>CAVGEN010000031.1:0-3561 GCA_963628185.1 Waltera intestinalis
CTGCAATATTATCCGTTTTCTTTTGGCGGTTCCGATTCTTTTTATTACCTTTGCCCAGTCTTGCCGCGGATGGCGGGCAATGAGTTGCCTGCCAAACAAAGTCCGGGGCTTGGCTATCTTATGAGAACGACGTTTACTCGTTTTCTTCTGACTTGTTGGAACCTAGGAAATTTCAAATTGTGGTCGGATGGAGACTGATGTGAACGCCTATGCATATCGTATATATGCAGCATGAAGTGCGCCCTTTCGTCAGGAGGGGTGTGCTTTGTGCTATATCTATATATACTTTGGCGGCGTAGGCTCTATCACATACAACTCTTACCACAATCGGTTTTCCTAGGACCGCAACAAGCAAGAGCAAGGCAAGTGATAGAACTCCTACGCCGTTTCTTGTGGGGTACAGCTCGTGTTTTAGGAAATGATGCCTGGTTAGGGAGTTGCAAGGCAATAGGGGGATGAGGACACGAGGAAGTCTTGGCTTCGGTGTCGAGTCCCATAACTATAATACTGGAATTGCAATGGAGACGAAACAATACAACTCCCTCTTTTCATTCATCTGGAACATCGCCAATGATGTGCTTGTTCATGCTTTCGAGAAGGGTGACTACAAGAAGATTATCCTTCCCTTCATGGTGTTGCGGCGCATCGACGTACTCCTGGAACCTACCAAGGAGGCTGTGCTTGCCAAGAAGAAGTTTTGCGACGACAACAACCTCACCGACTATACGCCTTTCCTCACCAAGGTGACGGGCTATCCTTTCTACAACACGTCTGCCTTCACCATGCGTACGCTGAAGAACGAGATAGACCCCCAGCGGCTCAAGATGAATGTCATCGAGTATTTCAACGGTTTCTCTGCGGATGTGCAGGACATCATCGACAAGTTCAAGCTCCGCCAGCAGGTGGATAACTTGACGGAAGTAGGTCGCTTGGGATCGCTCTTGGAGAAGTTTACCGATGGAAACATCAACCTTTCCGTCAACCCGGTGATGGAAGAGGCAACCGATGAGAATGGCAAGAAGGTACAAGTAGAGCGATTGCCGGGATTGGACAACCATACGATGGGAACGATCTTTGAGGAATTGCTTCGCAAGTTTAATGAGGAAAACAATGTGACCGAAGCCGGTGAGCACTTTACGCCTCGTGACTACGTGCGCTTGCTTGCCGACCTTGCCGTGGTGCCTATCAAGGACAAACTTACCGACAATACTTACCATATCTACGACGGTGCCTGTGGTACAGGCGGTATCTTGACCATCGCCCAAGAAGAGATAGAACGTATCGCCAAGGAGCAAGGCAAGGAGGTGAAGGTGAGTATCTTCGGACAGGAGTTGCAAGCCGATACCTATGCCACTTGCAAGGCTGACCTCATGATTTCGGGCAACATCAACAAGTTTACTTACCGCATCGATTCGGGCGAACATCAGTATATCGCCTTTGGCTCTACTATCAGCCAGGATGGTCATGCTGGTGAGAAGTATGACTTCTGTATTTCCAATCCTCCTTTCGGTACACCATGGAAGGAAGACTTGAAGAACTGGGGATTGGGTGACAAGAAGGAAGTCATCGACCCTCGTTTCTCAGGGTTCATTCCTGATATAGGTGACTGCCAGATGCTCTTCTTGGCTAACAACATCAGTCGTATGAAGGATACGCCGTTGGGCACTCGTATCGTGGAGGTGCATAATGGCAGTTCGCTCTTTACGGGCAATGCAGGGGGAGGCGAGAGCAATCTGCGCCGTTACATCATCGAGAATGATTTGCTGGAAGCTATCGTTGCCATGCCCGAGAAGGATTTTTACAATACAGGTATTTCCACTTACATTTGGGTGGTGACCAATCGCAAGGAGGAACGTCGCCGTGGTTATGTACAACTCATAGATGCCAGCAAGATATGCACTCCCCTGCGAAAGAATCTGGGAGAGAAGAATTGTGAGACGACGGATGAAGACCGCCGCCGCATCCTCCAGCTCTTGATGGATTTCAAGGAGACGCCCGAGAGCAAGATCTTCCGCAACGAGGAGTTTGGCTATTGGCAGGTGCCTGTGCTTCGCCCGAAACGTGACAAAGAAGGCAACGTCGTGATGAAGAAGGGCAAGGTGGTAATGGCGAAGAACCGCAACGAGACGGAGCAGATTCCGTTGCTCTACCCTGGAGGCATCTCTGCCTTTTATGAGAATGAGGTGAAGCCATACGATGCTGAGGCGGAATTTGGCGAGCCGGTTGTCGGCTATGAACTTTCTTTCACCAAGTATTTCTATAAGCCAGTGCAGCTCCGCAGTCTCGATG
The DNA here is from genome assembly GCA_963628185.1 of Waltera intestinalis. GTDB lineage: Bacteria > Bacteroidota > Bacteroidia > Bacteroidales > Bacteroidaceae > Prevotella. Next base: position 2,290 of record CAVGEN010000031.1, read on the forward strand.
AAATAATGAAGGACATCCATGTGTTGGAGAGTGAGACCAAGGGATTGTGGAACGAGATAATGAAGTAATGCGTATGGAGAGGTATAGTGAATATAAGGATAGTGGGGTACAATGGCTTGGGGAGATTCCGGGGCATTGGAAACTCCTAAGAAATAAGTCTTTCATGAATATGACAGACGAAAAGGTTGGACAGCGAAAAGACTTTGTTTTGTTGTCGTTAACGAAGCAAGGTGTTATCGTTCGAGACATAAGTGAGGGAAAAGGAAAATTTCCAAAGGACTTTAATACGTATTTGGTAGTTCATCCGAATAACTTAGTGTTTTGTCTTTTTGATGTAGATGAAACTCCAAGAACTGTGGGCTTGGTGCATACGACAGGAATGCTTACTGGTGCTTATACAAATTTTGAGTTGAAGGAAAGTGTGGTTTCATCTGAGTATGCATGCTATTACTATCTCCAAGTTGATGATGTAAAAGGACTAAGACCTTATTATACAGGCTTGCGTAAAGTTGTAAAGACAAATACTTTTCTGCAATTAAGAATGCCAGTTCCACCAATGGCAGAACAGAAAGCTATCGTCTCTTACCTCGACACGAAATGCTCAAAGATAGAAACCCTGTTGTCGAACAAGGAAAAGGAAATATCGCTACTTCAAGAAATGAAGCAGCGCATCATCGCCAATGCCGTAACTCGCGGGCTTAATCCGAATGTCAAGTTCAAGTCAACCAATATCCCTTGGTTGCCTAAGATTCCTGAGCATTGGGAGATGAAGAGATTGTCCACGAAGTTTATCGGTGATGTTGAAATCAACAAAAACTTTGAATATAAGCATGCCTTTAAGTTTAATTATGGGGAACTCGTTCTTAAAAATGAAGTGGGTGAACCTGAGGAATATAGAGATGTTTATGTCAAGTATTCGCTTATAAAGAGGGGTGACGTGCTTGTAAATGGCTTAAACTTGAACTATGACTTTATTTCTCAACGTGTTGCTTGTGCCCCTTCCGATGGAATCATTACATCCGCCTATGTAGTTTGCCGTCCACGTCAAGGGGTAAATTACGAATATTATACCTTGTTGTTTAAGGCGATGGATAGTATGAAATTGTTTCATGGTATGGGTTCGGGAATACGATTGACTCTTTCCTTCAAAGAGTTAAAGAAACAACTCCTTCCCGTTCCCCCTCTCTCCGAGCAGCGTGCCATCGTCTCCTACATCACAGAGCGCACCTCGAAGATAGATTCTCTCATCGGGAAGTTGAACAAGGAGATAGA
>CAVGEN010000031.1:3897-6341 GCA_963628185.1 Waltera intestinalis
CGTGACAAGAATGGGTACGAGCAAGCCACGCCCCACGAATACAACAAGACTTACGCCTTGGTGGATAGTTGGGTGGAACGCTTTGTCGTTGCCACGCAACCCGACAAGGTAAATAGCTCGATGTGCTTCGCCTCTCCATCGGAGCGGCAGAAGTTCTTTACTCGTTTGGCGAATGAGATAACCAAGCGAGGAGTGGTGGATGTGCTGCGTAAGGGCTATAAGTTCAATGGCTCCACCTTCGACCTCTACTATCCCTTGCCGTCACAATTGAACCCATCTGCCAAGGCAGCCTACAAGCAGAACATCTTCGGCGTGATTCGCCAGCTGATGTATTCCACGCAAAACTCCAATGAGATAGACTTCGTGGTATTTATCAACGGCTTGCCCCTTGCCACCTTCGAACTGAAGAACAACTATACGGGGCAGACCTACGAGAACGCTATCAAACAATACCAGACCGACCGCGACCCGAAGGAATTGCTCTTGCAGAAGAAACGCTGTGCGGTCCACTTCGCCTTGGACGGCCAACAGGTGTGGATGTGTACCGCCTTGGCAGGCAAGGACTCCTGGTTCTTGCCGTTTAACCGGGGTGTGAATGGAGGGGCTGGCAACCCGGTCATTCCCAACGATACGATGACCTCCTATCTATGGAAAGACGTGTTTACCAAACCCACACTCAGCAACATCATCGAAAACTTCGCCCAAGTGATTGTGGTCAAGGAAAAGGACAAGGTGACGAAAAAAGAGAAGACCAAGGAAAAGGTAATCTGGCCCCGCTATCACCAGTTGGACGTGGTTCGCTCCCTCATAGCCCATACCAAGGGGCACGCCATCGGGCGCAGATACTTGATACAGCACAGTGCGGGAAGCGGCAAGTCCAACTCCATCACTTGGCTCGCCTACCAGCTCGTCACGCTTCTCCAGAAGCAAGAGCCGTTCTTCGATTCGGTCATTGTCATCACAGACCGTGTGAACCTCGACAAGCAGATGAGAGACAATATCAATGCATTCCAAAGACTGAGCAACGTAGTGGGGTGGGCAGACAAGTCGGACACCCTACGCCAGCTTTTGCAGGGAGGCAAGAAAATCATCGTCTCCACCATCAACAAGTTTAGCTTCATCCTCGACGAGATAGGCAGTTCGTTGAAAGACAAGCGTTTCGCAATCATCATCGATGAGGCTCACAGCAGTCAGAATGGTGCGATGTCGGCAAACCTTGCCACGGGCATTTCCGGCAATGCGGCACCGAAGCCCTACGAGTTGCCTCATGCCATGGAATATTCAATGGCGGCGGAAGATGGACCAAGTGCAGAGTGGGAACCGGAGGAAGAGGATACCGACGACAAGATCAACCGCATCTTGAAGGGGCGCAAGTTGGCGAAGAACGCCAACTACTACGCCTTTACGGCTACCCCCAAGAACAAGACCCTGGAGATGTTTGGCGAGAAATCGTACGACGCTGATGGAGAACCCCATTTTGCACCATTCCACGAATACACGATGAAGCAAGCCATCGAGGAAGGCTTTATCCTCGACGTGCTGAAATACTATACGCCCTATAGCTCTTATTATCGCATACTGAAGACGGCGCAGGACGATCCCGAGTACGACAAGAAAAAGGCACAGGGCAAGTTGCGTGCCTACGTAGAGTCGCAGCCTGAAACCATCGAGAAGAAAGCCGAGATCATCGTAGACCACTTCTGCAGCAAGGTGTATATGAAGATAGGAGGAAAGGCACGGGCGATGGTGGTGACATCTTCCATCGAGAGAGCCATCGGGTTTTACAAGGTCATCACCCGGATGCTCAAAGACCGCAACAGTCCTTACCGTGCCATCGTAGCTTTCACGGACAAGGTGATTGACGGAGAAGTGGTGACGGAGGCGAGCCTCAACGGCTTCCCCTCGGCAGAGATAGAGAGCCGTATCGAGGAAGAACCTTACCGCTTGCTGATAGTGGCAGACAAATTCCAGACGGGATACGACCAGCCTTTGCTCCATACCATGTATGTAGATAAGCAACTTTCCGACCTCAAGGCCGTGCAGACCTTGTCGCGCTTGAACCGTTGCCATCCCAAGAAACAGGATACTTTTGTGCTTGACTTCGCCAACGACCCGGAGCAAATCAAGGCGGCATTCCAAAAGTATTATAAGACGACGGTATTGGTAGGCGAATCGGACGTGAACAAGTTGAACGACCTGACAGAAATCATCGAGGCATATAACTTTCATACGCAAGACGACATCGACCAAGTGGTTGACCTCAAACTGAACGGCACGGATGCAGACCGTCCTAAAATAGATGCCATCTTGGATGCCGTATCCCAGCGTTTCAAGGAAGAACTGTCGGAGGATGAACAAATCAAATGCAAGAGTGCCGTCAAGAATTTTAACCGTTGCTATCCTTACTTCTCAGCCATCATGCCGTTTGAGAGTCCGGAATGGGA
>CAVGEN010000032.1:0-40483 GCA_963628185.1 Waltera intestinalis
CGCTCGACTTGTACGGTTTGCCCTCCTCATTCGGGAAGTCAAACTGCACAAACCAATAGTCGTAGAGTTGTTTTGCCAGCGCCTCTAAATTATCATTTATCTGCCGATTAAGTTCTATCTTTGCGTCTATTACAGAAAGAACGGATACGATTTTTCTTTGGTCGTTTATATTCTTATGGAATGGAACGACCAAAGAATGTACCAATTTTCTGTCCAAGGATGGAACAACGCTACTTCCTTTCTCAAATATTTTGTCTAAGTGTAAATTTTTGAGAAAGTAGTATAAGTATTTCGGATTATTTCCTTTGAAGTCTTTTATGAATAAAGCAGTGTTGTGTGCCCATGTCGGTTGTTCGTAATAGTGAACTTTTCCAACGCTACCACTTCGACCAACTGCGATGCAAGGGGTATTCCCTCTTTCGGTATTGTGGTATCCAATGATTCCGTTTGAACCAACAACAGCGACCTCACCTCCTTGCATTTGCGAAGACGTGAGGTCATATCCCCTTTGTAATTCAAGGCATTCACCCAATTTATATTTCTTTAGTTCCATTTTATTAAATTTCTGTATTGAAATACTGCAAGTCAGACTTGCAGTATTGTTAAAATCATTTTTGCAAGTCAACTTGCAAAAATACTTTATTCATCATCCAACAATCCTCTTATCTCCTTATCGAAGTCTGAGTCAATGCGTTGTGTCTTATTGAAAATATCATATTCTGCTTCCGCTTTTTTCTTGGCTTGTTCCGCAGAGATTTTGCCTTTGTCTGGCAAAATCTGATAGCGACGGAATGTCAGAAACTCGTTGACACTTGCTGAGAACTGTGCCATATTAAACGTATTTTCACGCTCTATGAGGTCTTCGATATAGTCGAAGAAACCTGTAACGGCTCGCTCCAACTGTCGAATTTCCTTTTCTTGCAGATAGTTCTTGGCGATAGAGACATCCGATTTCAAGACACGACCATCTGGCGCATTCTTCCATGTAGTCAAACCCATGTGGTCTTTCGTATGGTCTGCCTTGGAGTAAACAATCTCAGCGGCAGTCTGTCCTGTAATGGCATAATGGAAACGGTTTTGTATCATTGCATAGAAATCCCTTGTAGTTGGGGAGTTCTTGTCATAGTCAGTACTACATTCTGCATAGATGTCCGTTATCTGTTGCCAAATGCGACGCTCACTTGTACGGATTGAACGAATGCGCTCAAGCAACTCACGGAAATAATCCTTGCCAAACACTGCATTGCCTTGCTTCAACCGCTCATCGTCCATAGCAAAGCCTTTCTTGATATACTCGTTGAGTATCTTGGTTGCCCATTGGCGGAAACGAGTAGCTTTCAGTGAAGAAACACGATAGCCTACGGCAATAATAGCATCAAGCGAGTAAAAATCCACTTGATGAGTTTGTGTTTTTTCCCCGATTGCACCATGTTGAGTGGTTATTTCCATTTTGGAAACAACCACGTTTTTATCCAGTTCCCCTTCATCAAAGATGTTCTTCAAATGTTTGCTGATTGCAGGAACCCCAACGCCAAAGAGCTGTGCCATAGTTTTTTGCGTACACCAAAGCGTTTCGTCCTTGATAACGACTTGCACCTTGCCTTCTGCATCGGGCATATTATAAAGAAGAAATTGTATCTCGTTACTCATTGTTACCTTCCTTTCCTACGTTATTATTAAAGCTAAGACTTCCCAACTGCTTCATAATCTCATCTTCCAAACGATGACTCTCAGCGAATTGCCCAGCAAGCGTAGTTTTATAATCATTCATTCGCTTATTGAACTCCTCTTCCGTAATATCCACGTAGTCTATCTTGATGTCAAAATATTGACCAGCAGAAAGACTATATCCTTTCTCCTTGATTTCATCGTATGTTACTGCAACCGAGAAGTCATCCACCGCCTCCTTGTTTTGGAAAGTGCTGACAATCTTGTCTATCTCAAAATCACGTAAGCGACGTTTCTGATTGTTTCCCTCCTTATATTCTTCTCCTAATTTGCTCGCATCAATCAAAATAACCTTGTCTGCTTGTGCCGACTTATCAAAAAATATAACGGAAACGTTAGTACCTGTTGTGGCAAAAACATTGCTTGGCATAGACACGACCCCATATACCCACTTCTCATCAACAATACGTTGCAAGATACGCTTCTCTACCCCACTCTTGGCTGTAATGAATCCTGTAGGAATGACGATGGCAGCTTTGCCTGATGGTTTCAACGAATTGAGAACATGCTGGATAAAGCAAGTATAGATAGCCATCTTTGGCTTCATCGGGTCAATTGTCTTTGCAGAATTTGGCACACCTGCCCAAAAGCGGATGGTGTCAGATGCCAAGGTGTCTCGATATTCCGGGAAGTCGAGTTTGAAAGGAGGATTGCTGACGATGAAATCAAACTTACGTAACACTCCATTACTCTCTTTGTGTGATGGCTCTGTCAAGGTATTACCTTGCACCACATTCGGCAAAGATGCAGCAAAGTTGTTAAGAATCAAGTTCAGACGTAGCATCTCCGATGATTTTTCAGAAATATCCTGCGAGAAGATGGTGCATCGCTCTTCACCTATCTGATGAGCAAGAGCCATAAGCAATGTTCCTGTTCCTGCAGATGGGTCATAACAAGTGATGCCTCTTAGGTCTGAGTTATCACCTACTAATAGGCGTGCCATTACTTGTGCAATGGCACGAGGTGTATAATATTCAGCATACTTGCCACCTCCTGCATTATTGAATCCTTTGAGCAAATGTTCAAAAATGCGAGAGAAGAAATCGTATTTCTCCGTGAAGACATCCTCGAAATTGAAAGATGCCACATTGCGCATCAATGACTTGGCAAACTCATCACGCTTCTGAGTATCTGTAACGTAGGTGGTCAAAGGAAAGAATATATTCACCTTGCTTTTGCCCGAAGTAGTGACTGAGAATGTCTGCGAGTTGAGGGTAGCTATATCCACCAAGGTTGCATCGAGCAAGGTAGAGAAATCCCCCTTGGTCGATGAATTATAAAGATGCGAAAGCGTATGCTCTGGCTTCAATCTTGGCACAGAAGCAGGTAGGTAACTAAACAAGTCTTCTACCTCATCTTCTGTAAATGTATCGTATTCTGCATCCCATTTCTCTGCCTTGGAAAGGCGTTCTCCATACATTTTGTCTCGCTTGGCTTCATAACCAAACTTATCATTGAAGAACTTGTAAAGGAACATTTCAGTCACAATCTTGTACTCGCTTCCAGTACCTGCAAGTCCGAAAGCACCTGTTGTTCCTTTCAGAGAGTCTATGAGGGCGATGGTTGCCTCAGATATATTGATATTGCTCATTTTCTAATTAATATGCGTAATTATGTTGTTGTAAATATTCTGTAGTGATGAGGTTGTTGATATACTTACGATCCTTGATGTCTGCACGGATATTCATATCCAACAATTCTTTTCCGATAATAGCCAATACATCTTGTTGAAAGGCTGGCTCATTGTCAAGGATGTTGATGTCGAGGAATATCATGTGATCGATGCCCTCTTTCATCTTTGCCAAGTTCTCTGCAATCTCATATTCCTGTTTGGAGATGATAGGTCGCTCACGATGTTGGTTCTGTTCTTCGATACGCTTGTGAATGCGTACAAATCGTTCGTCACCTTTGTATTTGCGCTTCAACATATTGTTGCGACGATTGATTTCCCTGATTTTCTTCATCACATCATCCATGTATTGAATACTTGCCTTGGCTTCCTCCGTGCTTTGTGGCACAAAGCCTTTCTTGCGGAAGTACTCACGGAACTCATCAGCAAGAAGCACATACTTCTCTTCCTTGGTATCGAAGTTTGCCTCAAACTCTGCCTGTACTCGTTCACAGCGTTCCTTGATATCGTTGACGATGATGCGTAATTCCTCAGACAGTCCTTTCTTGAACTCAAATTCCAATTCAGACAATGCCACATTGATGATGCCAGATACCTCTGCTTTATGCTCCGTGTTTTCCAGAAGATTAATTCGCTCGATGCGATGGTTAACCTCGGTAATGAGAGTTGGAATGGAGCCCATTGGCAAAGAAGCCAACTTGTGTTTGGTTTCCTCATCACCGAAGGAACGTACTTGGTTGACGATGGCTTTAGCCTCAACCAAGGTATTGCGAAGTTCATAGAGACTATCCTTATTGTCGATTTCGTCTATCTCTTTTCTGAACTCCTCCATGTTGTCGGTAGTGAAGTTGAAGAGCACGCCCTTTACTTGCTGAATCTTGGCTTCCACTTCTTCCTTGCTTACCAATATGTCACTGGCAATATTGTTTGCATGAGGATTGCCTGCATCTTCAGTCGTACGGCTCAACTCTCTGAGATAACGGTCATTGGTAACATCAAAGTTCTCCTTGATATTTACGAAATCGACCACATAACCATATCGAAAATCACGATAAGGACGATTGACACGAGTAAGAGCTTGCAACAAGTCATGTCCGTCAAGGGAGCGTCCTAGATAGAGCTTCTTTAATCTTGGAGCATCAAATCCAGTAAGAAGCATCTTGTTGACGATAAGAATGTCAACTTCTTGTAGTTTCTTAAACCCTTCGATATATTCCTTGCGTTCCATCTTGTCACCCTCGTCATGCAAGATGAGGGAGGCTGTCAAGGGCTTGTAATCCTCGTGGAAAAGCATAGGTTCCGCCGCCATTGCAATTTCTGTCTTCTTCCGCTCACTAACCTTTTGCGCATGTCCAAAGCGTTCTTGCCACAGATGGTATAGTTCCCTTGCCTGTGGGTTGGTCTTACAAACTATCATACCACCAACAGTATAATCGTTCTGCTCCCTGCGGAATTGCCGGAAGTCTGATATGATGTAGTCCAACAAAGCATTGAGATAGCTATCATGCTCTATAATCTTGTTGCGGTCGATGTCGCTCTTTTTGACTTCCACATCTCCAGCCAATTGTTCGAGAATATTTTCTATCTTCTCCTTGTAAATAGTCTCAACAGGCTCACGCATCAACTTGCAGGTATATCCGTCAGCTATGGATTTGTCATAATAATAGGTATGGATATAATCACCAAACACTCTCCAAGACTCTCGTTCTTCTTTTAAAAGCGGTGTTCCTGTCAAGGCTATTTTAACAGCATTCGTATCTGCTTCCAAAAGGTTTGCCAAGAAACTTCCTTGTGGGTTATAACCACGATGCGCCTCGTCGATGAAGAATATGCGCTGTAGTTGAGTGCTATAACTATCGTCAACCTTAACCTTGGCTTTGTCTTCCTTGAACTTTTGGATGTTGACAACCATAATTTCAAGTTTGCCCTCATTGTTGTGAGTGATGGCTCTGCTTGAAATGTCATTCATTAATTCCGTTCGGCTCTTGGCATTATGAACGATTAACCCACGTGCAGCAAACTCATCGGTGGCTTGTTCCATCAAATCGATACGGTCAACGATAAAGTAGAATTTAGCCACAACATTCTTTTTGGCGAAATAATCCGTTAGACTCTTAACGCTATAATATGCCAAAGCTGTTTTTCCACTTCCTTGTGTATGCCAGATAATACCGCTTTTCACACCATTATCCAAAGAATGGCGAATGGCATAAGAGGCAAACATCTGTTGATAGCGCATGATATGCTTCTGTAATTCCGTTCCTTGCGTGCCGTCTTCAAGTTCTATCTTGCGTTCTACGTATGCAAAGCCATAGCGAAGCAAGAACAAGAAACGTTCCTTGCTCAACATGGAAGTGATGATACGGTTTGTTGGAGTATTGACCGCTTTATTGGTTTGATATTCCTTTAGATTCTTAATGACCACGCAATTTCGATGTTTCAATACTGTATATTCGGTTTCATTGCTAATTTCCATGTATGGATAATTTGCGACGAAGTTTTTGTATTCTTCCCGAAATACATTGAAGAATGCTTTCTCCTTAGCCGTACAACAATAGAATGCTCCCTGGATTGGAACACGGTTTTCGCCGTCATACTCTTGGTTGTTGGAGAAAATCATCAGTTGGGTGACATTGAAGAAACGGCGGAAGCACCTCTTGCTCATTCTCTTGTTGATGCGCTCTCTTTCCGCCAAGATCCCTTCATGGTTGTTGGGCTTTTTGACTTCGATGAATGCAAGAGGGAGACCATTGACAAAACAGGTGATGTCTGGGCGAAAGTTGTCATCAGTATCCTCATTCTCACAAGTAAATTCTGTGGTAACATGCCAATCATTATTGTCTGGGTTGTCAAAGTCTATGAGCTTGACTCCACTGGTTGCAGATAACAATTGGTAAAATTCACGCCCTAAGTCATCGTTGTCAGCAATGTTGATAATTTTTGAAAACAGCAAGGACACGTCCTGACTTGACATTGTTGGATTGAGGCGTTTAACTGCATTCAGAAAAACGTCTATCAAGATATTGGTTTTTGTATCATATGCGCAAATATTGTCAAGGTAGGTATATCCCAACTTGCATAAATGAAGTGCAGCTGGAACTTGCACTCTCGTATTTTCGTTAAAATTAGAATTGCCCATATTGTATTGCTGTTTAATCGAAGTTGATAATTTCACTTACACTGACATCTAACAACTCTGAAATCTTTTTCAAAGTCATAAGATCTGGTTGTGTGGTGTTGGTGCACCATTTAGAAACAGTTGCTTGGTTTACACCCAACTGTTCTGCAAGCCATTTGTTGGTCTTTTTCTTTTTAACTAAGACCAATTTTAGCTGGTTTAAATCTTCCATAACGTTCAATTTATTGCTTTTGATGCAAATATAGTGATTTCTTTTTGTAAATATGTATCTACAGGTTAATCTTTAACAAGATATAACAAAGAAAGGTTGAGCAGTTGCGTCGGGCAATGGTATGAAATCGTGTGAAAGAATGTAAAATGAAGGCGTGTTTTTTGCAACCGCTACTAATTAGCATCTAAATACGTTGCCAAAATGTTGCCAAAAATACCAAAAGAAAAATCCTAACCGCCCATTATCAAGCAGTTAGGATTTCCTTTTGTGCGCCTGATAGGACTCGAACCTACACGGCCTAAACCACTAGATCCTAAGTCTAGCGCGTCTACCAATTTCGCCACAAGCGCATTTGCGAGTGCAAAGATACAACTTTTATTTGAATTAAAAGAAGAAAAAGGGAAAAAATAAAGTTTTCATTCGTTTTTTCCGAAAAACAATGCTAATTTTGCAGCAAAAGTGGGGTCTGCATCCATCATAACAGCGAAACGCTTTGCATGAAATACGCAAAGCGTTTCGCTGTTTCTAGTGCCGAGAAAGCCATTCCCTGTCTTTCTCGTCTTCCTCGGTGAAATTCTTATCGTCGAAAAGGCTTGTCTGCCCTGTCATCTCGTCTATCACCTGTTGCTCGCTTTTGCCGGCATCAGGGTCGAGGTTCTCCACAGGTTCTCCCGCCGACCCTTCCGACAAGTTCTCTGAAGAATCCTCCGTGGCAGGTTCAGGGAAGCGAGTCGGCTCCAGCTCCTCAATGGTGTCAATCTTCCAGGTCGTCAACCGCTTGCCCTTTGCCTTGAAGCTCTTCTGGGCAATGAATTGCTCGGCGTCGATTTCCTCCGCCGGGCGCACGGCATCCACACCGCCGTAAGTCAACTTCAGACGAGGATACACCGTGTCGGTGAGCAGGATGAGTTTGCTGTTGATGTTCTCGCCCAAGAAGTTTTGGTGACGCTTCGTGGCATCCATCGTGAATCGCTTGACATACGGATAGCCCTCGTTGTCGGCATCATAAAGGACAGCCGTCCACACCTTGTGCTCGTCCCATTTCTCCAGTCGCAGGATATTGTCCTCGTAGTGGTTGTTGGGGTCGAAGTTGGTGATGTAGAACTCACCGTTGTCGAGCACCACCAGGATGCTCTCGCCGTCGTTGAACTCTCCGAGGAACCGTCCGTTCTCATCATAGTTGATACGGTTGACATCCGGGTCGAACCACACCTTCCTGCCTCCCAGCGTACTATGTCCGTGGCTCTTCAATCCGATGCGCCGGATGGTTCGCTTGGTGAGCAGGTTGCCCTTGGCGGCACGTCCCTTGATGAGCACCGTGGAGAAATCCTTCTCCAGGAAGATGCTCAGCCGTTTCTTGGCCAGGTCGGGTTCCAGCGTTACCTTGATGACCTCCGCCTCGCCATTGGGGTTGGCGGTGAAGTAGATGACCTTGCTGCCAGGTGCGCCTTGCGTGATGTCGTAGAGCTTGTCGCGCGTCATGGCAGTCACGTTGAATCGCTTGATGAAGTAATCCCCCTGCTTTCCGTCACGATACACGCAGTTGTAGATGGTGCGCTTGTCGTTTTTCTTGAACACCTGCACGTGGAGAATGTTCTTGCCCACGAATATCTTGTCCGCCACCTTCATCACCTTGAACTTGCCGTCCTTGTAGAAGACGATGATGTCGTCGAGGTCGGAGCAGTTGCATACGAACTCGTCCTTCTTCAATCCCGTGCCCACGAATCCCTCGCTGCGGTTGATGTAAAGTTTTTGGTTCGCCTCCACCACCTTGGTCACCTCGATGGTGTCGAAGTTGCGAATCTCCGTCTTGCGGGGATGCAGCTTGCCATACTTCCCCTTGAGGAACTCAAACCAGTTGATGGTGACGTCGGTCATATGGGCGAGGTCGTTGTCGATCTCGGCAAGCTCCGCCTTGATCTTCATCAGCAGTTCGTCGGCCTTGTCCTTATTATATTTAAGGATGCGCTGCATCTTGATTTCGAGCAACTTGAGAATATCCTCACGGGTTATCTCGCGGTGGAAAGCATATTCTACCATGCCCTTGCCATCGACCTCAGCCTTGAATATCTGGTCTTTGAAAGGTTCCAACTTCGAGTCGATGAAAGCCACCACCTCGTCTTGGCTCTTGCTTTGCTCAAACTTGCGCTCCTTGTAGATGCGCTCCTCGATGAAGATGCGCTCCAGAGACGAGAAGAAGAGCTGTTCCTCCAACTCGCCCTTGCGAATCATCAGTTCCTTGCGAAGCAAACCCATGGTGCGGTCAACGCTGTGGCGGAGCACGTCGCTGACGGTAAGGAACTTAGGTTTGTTGTCCTCTATGACGCAGCAGTTGGGCGATATGTTAATTTCGCAGTCGCTGAACGCAAAGAGTGCGTCCAGAGTCTTGTCGGATGAAGTGCCGGGCGTGAGGTGCACCAGTATCTCCACGTTCGCCGACGTGATGTCTTCTATCTTACGTGCCTTTATCTTGCCCTTCTCCACCGCCTTCTTGATGCTCTCGATGAGCGTCTCGGCTGTCTTGCTGAAAGGTATCTCCGTGATGACGAGCGTCTTGTTGTCGAGTTTGTCTATCTTGGCGCGCACCTTCAGCACGCCGCCGCGCTGTCCGTCGTTATACTTGCTCACGTCGATGGCTCCGCCCGTAGGGAAGTCGGGGTAGATATGGAAAGGCTCGCCCTTCAGGTAGTGGACGGCGGCATCGCAAAGTTCGTTGAAGTTATGTGGCAACACCTTGCTGCTCAATCCCACGGCGATGCCTTCGGCGCCCTGCGCCAGAAGCAATGGGAACTTGGCTGGCAGGGTGATAGGCTCCTTGTTGCGGCCGTCGTAGGAGAGTTGCCAGTCAGTGGTCTTGGGGTTGAACACCACGTCGAGGGCAAACTTGGAGAGCCGGGCCTCGATGTATCGGGGAGCTGCCGCGCGGTCGCCCGTGAGGATGTTGCCCCAGTTGCCCTGCGTGTCGATGAGCAGGTCTTTCTGCCCCATCTGCACGAGGGCGTCGCCGATGGAGGCGTCGCCGTGTGGGTGGAACTGCATGGTGTGCCCCACGATGTTGGCCACCTTGTTGTACCTGCCGTCGTCCATGCGCTTCATGGAGTGGAGGATGCGTCGCTGCACAGGTTTGAGACCGTCCTCGATGTGAGGCACAGCACGCTCCAGTATTACATACGAGGCATAGTCGAGAAACCAGTTCTGATACATTCCGCTTAGATGATGTACAGCGGAAGCGTCAAATCGGTTCGCCGGCTTATAGTCGGAATGCTCTTCCCGGGGATTTTGGTTCTCCCCCTCCAGTTCGTCTTTGTCTTTTATTTCGTCGCTCATTGATAGCTATTTATACTTGATAAATCGTCAAAGGTTATGAAAAGCAATAATTTTTCATAATTTATGGCAAAGATACAACAAAAATTCGAGAAAAAGGTGTATCTTTGCCGAAAATTTAAAAAAAATAAGATTTAATCATGGCACAGGAAGATGTTTTTAAGAAAATCGTAAGCCATTGCAAGGAATATGGCTTCGTGTTCCCAAGTAGTGAAATCTATGATGGCTTGGCTGCCGTTTACGACTATGGTCAGAACGGTGTCGAGCTGAAAAACAATATCAAGCAGTACTGGTGGCAGAGCATGGTGTTGCTGCACGAGAACATCGTGGGTCTCGACGCCGCCATCTTCATGCACCCCACCGTATGGAAGGCGTCCGGCCACGTCGATGCCTTCAACGACCCATTGATCGACAACCGCGACTCCAAGAAACGTTACCGCGCCGATGTGCTCATCGAGGACCACATGGCAAAGTACGAGGAGAAGATCGCCAAGGAGATTGCCAAGGCAAAGAAGAAGTTTGGCGACAGCTTCGACGAAGCCAAGTTCCGCGAGACAAATCCCCGTGTGTTGGAGAACCAGAAGAAGCACGACGACCTCCACGCCCGCTACACAGAGGCTATGCAGGGTCCCAACCTGGAGATGCTGAAGCAGATTATCGAGGACGAGGGCATCGTGTGCCCTATCAGCGGTACGAAGAACTGGACTGACGTGCGCCAGTTCAACCTGATGTTCTCTACCCAGATGGGTGCTGCCAGCGACGCTTCCAGCACCGTTTACCTGCGTCCCGAGACTGCCCAGGGTATCTTTGTGGACTACCTCAGTGTGCAGAAGACTGGCCGCATGAAGCTGCCTTTCGGCATCTGCCAGATAGGAAAGGCCTTCCGCAACGAGGTGGTGGCCCGTCAGTTCGTGTTCCGTATGCGTGAGTTCGAGCAGATGGAGATGCAGTTCTTCTGCCAGCCAGGCACAGAGATGAAGTGGTTCGACTACTGGAAGAAGGTACGTCTGGCATGGCACGAGGCACTCGGCATGGGCAACGAGAACTACCGCTACCACGACCACGAGAAGCTGGCGCACTACGCCAACGCAGCCACCGACATCGAGTTCAAAATGCCTTTCGGCTTCAAGGAGGTGGAGGGCATCCACAGCCGCACCAACTTCGACCTCTCGCAGCACGAGAAGTATAGCGGCCGAAGCATCAAGTACTTCGACCCGGAGAAGAACGAGAGCTACGTGCCTTACGACGTGGAGACATCCATCGGCGTGGATCGTATGTTCCTCAGCGTGATGTGCCATTCTTACTGCGAGGAGCAGTTGGAGAACGGCGAGACACGTGTCGTACTGAAGTTGCCAGAGGCATTGGCACCGGTGAAATGCGCCGTCTTCCCATTGGACAAGAAGGACGGTCTTCCAGAGTTGGCTCACGAGATAGTGGACGACCTCAAGTTCCACTTCAACACCCACTACGGCGACCCTAAGGACAGCATCGGCAAGCGTTACCGCCGTCAGGATGCCATCGGCACGCCATTCTGCATCACGGTTGACCACGAGACACCTAACGACCACAAGGTGACTCTCCGCTACCGCGACACCATGGAGCAGGAGCGCGTCAACATCAGCGATTTGCGTGGCATCATCGAAGATCGCGTGAGCATCACAAGCGTATTGAAGAAGCTTGGCAACGAAATCAAGAACTTCTAATTACCTTAATATATAGGCAC
This sequence comes from Waltera intestinalis, assembly GCA_963628185.1. Classification (GTDB taxonomy): domain Bacteria; phylum Bacteroidota; class Bacteroidia; order Bacteroidales; family Bacteroidaceae; genus Prevotella. Next base: position 11,756 of record CAVGEN010000032.1, read on the forward strand.
GCACGACACATCTATTATATATAAAAGGTATATGAAACAAGAAATCAAATACATTTTTAGATGAATTTGAAGAATTTGAAATATTTGTTCTTTCTGCTGACGGCGGTATTCGCACTGTCGTCATGCAGCGAGACGGACGAGGACGAGACACAGACGGAGTTTGCCAACTGGCAGGAGCGCAACGACAAGGCGTTTGCCGACACTCTGGCATACGCCCGACAGCAGATAGCCAACGGCAGCAAGGAATGGAAGGTGATACTCAACTGGTCGCTCCAAAACCAGACACCCAACAAGGACGCCAACGGCAACGAGGCGACAGTGACGTACAACGACGATGACTACATCGTGGTACATGTTCTCAACGAGGGCAAAGGCACGGTATGCCCCCTCTACACCGACTCCATCCAGCTAAGCTACCGCGGACGGTTGCTTCCTTCCGCCTCCTACAGCAAAGGCTACGTCTATGACCAAACCTTCGAGGACACCTACTATAGTACCAAGACAGCAAAGCCTACCAAGACAACGCTCAACGCTGGCTATATCGATGGTTTCGCCACCGCATTGCTCAGCATGCACGTGGGCGACCATTGGCAGGTTTTCATCCCCGAGAACCTTGGCTACGGATCAGACGCGCAAACAAGCATACCCGCCTACTCGATGCTTCGGTTCGAGATGGCACTGAGTGCCTACAAGCGCGGCTATGGTGTATGGATATACGAATAAGCATTATACATTGGCTATATTTACAAATAGCGAGGGGAGGCGTGTACCCCCATTCCATATTAAACTTTGTAATTACCTTGGGAGTCGAAACTCCCAAGGTTTTTGTTTCCCTCCTTACCGTAACAGGTTTTTTCATTTCTAAAAATATGTTGCAAAGCATAAACAAGTGTTTGTGCTCGCACACAAAAGGTAGGTTTATATTAAAAAAATGTTAGAAACATGCAAATTTATTCATCAAAAGTTTGCAGATTCAGAGATTTGTCGTACCTTTGCACCCGAAAATATAAGTTTTAGGTTTTTAGTTAGGTAATAGATTGTTTATGTAGGTTTAGTTTTTTAGAGGTAAATATTATAGATTGTTATTCAAGGATTGACAGGTATTAGAAGAAATAAGGTAATAAAAAGATTGTTTATTCAAGGACGACAAATAGGTTTAGTTATCAATAAGGTAACAAAGTGAGTATTTTGGGAATAATGATTGAAGAGAAAGTAATTATTTTATGTTTATAAAAAATGGCGATTCCTCTATGTGGGGTCGCCATTTTTGTGTTGGCTTGATGCTGGCAAGCAGATTTTTCATGATAAAAATAAAGATACGATATGCTACATAGTAAGAAGACAGATTATCTGATGGAATCGATTCGCGAGGGCAGGGCGATGGCTCGTGGCGAGAAACTCAACCTTATCGTGGGATTGAGCGTTCCTTCCATGCTGGCTCAGATTTCCACCGTCATGATGTTTTTCATCGACGCCTCCATGGTGGGACATCTGGGCGCGGCGGCATCGGCGAGTATCGGTTTGGTAGAATCGACCACCTGGCTCATCGGCAGCTTGCTCAGTGCGGCTGCCACGGGGTTCTCCGTGCAGGTGGCCCACTTCATCGGCGCCAACGACTTCGCTAGGGCACGTCAAGTGTTTCGCCACGCCTTGGTATGCGGCTTGGCCTTCAGTTTGCTGGTCATGATACTCGGGTCGGCGATACACGACCGCCTGCCCTACTGGTTGGGAGGTGGCGATGACATCGCAGCCGGCTCCTCCAAGTATTTTCTGATATACTGCCTGACGTTGCCGTTCGTGTTCCTCTACCACATCTCCGAGACAATGCTCAAATCGGCAGGCAACATGCAGACGCCCAGCGTGATGGCAGTGCTTATATGCATCAGCGACGTAGCGTTCAACTACCTCTTCATCTATGTATTGAAGATGGGCGTAGCAGGAGCCGCCTTCGGTACTGCCGCCGCCTACATCTGCATCTCGCTGCCCAACCTGTGGCTTTGTGCTTGCCGCAACAAAATACTCGACCTGCGACAAGATCACATGCGCTTCCATTGGGTGGGTTCGTACCTGCGCAACGCCTGCAAGATAAGCATCCCGATAGCCATACAAAACATTCTGATGAGCGGTGCCCAGATCGTGAGTACCATGATCGTGGCGCCACTGGGCAACATCGCCATCGCAGCCCACTCCTTCGCCATCACCGCCGAGAGCCTTTGCTACATGCCTGGATATGGCATCGGCGACGCAGCCACCACCCTGGTGGGTCAGACGCATGGCGCAGGGCGCACCGACCTATGCAGGCAGTTCGCCTACATGACCGTAGGGTTGGGCATGGCCGTGATGGCTCTGATGGGAGCCGTGATGTATGCCTTCGCCCCCGAGATGATGGGGGTGCTTTCGCCTGTGGCCAGTATCTGCGACCTGGGATCACACTGCCTGCGTATCGAGGCGTTCGCCGAGCCGTTCTTTGCCGCCAGCATCGTCACCTATAGCGTGTGCGTGGGAGCTGGCGACACCTTCAAGCCGGCAGCCATCAACCTCTGCACGATGTGGCTCGTGCGACTTACCTTGGCTTACGCCCTGTCGAAGAGCCATGGGTTGGAAGGCGTGTGGATAGCGATGGCCGTCGAGCTGACCACGAGAGGCATCCTCTTCCTCGTACGCTTGGTTCGAGGCTCCTGGATGAGGAGCTTCCAGATGAGGGGCGACATAAAAAAGATAGACGAATGTTAGTTTTATGTTAAGAACGCAAGTTTTTGGAGCAAAAACTTGCATTCTTTTTTTATTTATGTTAATTTTGCAGCCGAATGGGTACCCAATGCCACCTTCTGTACGTTTATAAGAATATATTATTACACAATAAATCAATTTTTGAGGATGAAAATTAGACAATTATTCGCAGCAGTCATGCTGCTCTCAACAGGAACTATGGCGGCGCAGCAGATGCCGCTGATTCCCGTGGACAAGAATGTAAAGATCGGGCACCTCGACAACGGCCTCACCTACTACATTCGTCACAACAACTTGCCCGAGCACGTGGCCAGCTTCTACATCGCACAGAAGGTGGGCTCGCTCAACGAGAATGACGACCAGCGCGGCTTGGCCCATCTCCTGGAACACCTCGCCTTCAACGGCACCGACCACTTCAAGGACAACACCCTACAGGAGTACCTGCAGAGCATCGGCGTGGAGTACGGGCGCAATCTGAACGCCTACACCGCTGTGGAAAAAACAGTATATTACTTCACAGACGTGCCCACCACACGCACATCAGCGGTCGATTCCTGCATGCTCATCCTCAAGGATTGGAGCAATGGCATCACGCTGAGCAAGAAGGCCATCAACGACGAGCGCGACGTGGTACACAATGAGTACCGCATGCGCATGGTAGGCCAGCAGCGCATGCTGGAGCGTTCGCTCCCCACCCTCTACCAGGGCAATAAATATGGCTACCGCTTCCCCATCGGCTTGATGAGCGTCATCGACGGCTGTAACCCCGAGACACTCCGCGCCTACTACCGCAAGTGGTACCGCCCCGACAACCAAGCCATCATCGTGGTGGGCGACGTGGACGTCAACTACATTGAACAGAAGATCAAGACACTCTTCGGCGACATCAAGGTGCCAGCCAACGCAGCCAAGGTAGAGCCTGTGCAAGTGGCCGACAACGATACCGCCATCTATGTCATCGACAAGGACAAGGAGCAGCAGTTCGACCTCTTCCAGATATATATGAAGAACGAGGTGGTGCCCGACTCCCTGAAGGGTACTATCGACTACTTCGTCAAGGGATTCATGGACAACATGGTAGCCTCCATGATGGCTTCCCGCTTCTCCGAGAAGGCGCTGGAGCCAGATTGTCCATACCTGCAGGCTGGTGCCAGCAACGGTGAGTTCCTTATCTCCAGCACCAAAGGGGCCTTCACCCTGGTGGGCGCAGCCAAGCCCGGCAAGCTGAAGGAAGCCTACGCAGCCGTATTGCGCGAAGGCAAGCGAATGAGCGACTTCGGATTCACCGCCACCGAGTACCAGCGCGCCAAGGACGAGTTTATGAGCCAGGTGGAGAAGGCTGTGGCCAACAAGGACAAGATGAAGAACGAGCAGTTCACAACGCAGTATGTAGATCACTTCATCGCCAACGAGCCTATCCCTTCCGTGGAGGAAGAGGGACAAATCTACCAGATGTTGGTACCCAACATCCCTGTAGAAGTTATCAACGCCTACGCCAAGCAGCTGGTTTGCAAGAGCGACACCAACCTGGTTTCCCTTGTGATGATGCGCGAGGCAGAGGATGCCAGCTACCCTACCCAGCAAGAACTTGCCGACATCGTAAAGCAGGTGCGCGGCGAGCAGTTGGAGGCATACGTTGACAACGTGAAGCAAGAACCCTTGATGGCGCAAGCTCCCAAGGCAGGCAAAATAAAGAAGACTACCGTCAACGAGAAGTTGGGTTTCAAGGAACTTACCCTCTCCAACGGTGCGAAGGTCGTATTGAAGAAGACGGATTACAAAGACAACGAGATACAGTTTGCCGCAGCGGCCAACGTAGGTTACTCCGCCCTCGACCAGGCTGACTACATGAACGCAGCCATGTTTGATGACGTATTGGACGGCAGCGGCTTGGGCAATTTCACCAACAACGAGCTTACCAAGGCTCTCGCAGGCAAGCAGGCGGGCGTATCGTTCACCATAAGTCCATTCAACCACGGGCTGTCGGGCAACTCCACGCCCAAGGACATCGAGACATTGATGCAGCTCATCTACCTCAAGATGACCAACGTCACCAAGGACCAGAAGCCGTTCGACAACCTCATCAACACGATGACCACCGTGCTGGCCAACAAGTCGAACAACCCCAACTTGGTATATCAGGATTCCGTGCAGAGCACCATCTACCTCGGCAGCAAGTTAGCTCGCATCCCCGAGGTGGAAGATCTGAAGAACATCGACTACGACCGCATCCTGGAGCTAGGCAAGCAGTACTACGGAAACGCCAAGGACTTCACCTTCTACTTCGTTGGCAACTACGACGAGAAGACACTCCTGCCACTCATCGAGCAATATATCGCCTCGCTGCCCAACAAGGGCTTCAAGCTCAAGAACAAGCGGATACCTTACTGCCAGGGCGAGGTGAGCAACGTGTTCACCAAGGCCATGGAGAATCCACAGAACCAGGTGACGGAGATATGGCAGGCGAAGGGCGACTACACCCTGCGTACATCCGTCCTCGCCGACATCACGGCACGCCTCTTGGAGATGAAGTACCTGCATAGCATCCGCGAGGAACTGAGCGCAGCCTACCATGCAGGAGCCAGTGCAGGCATCATCCGCGATTTCGACGACAAGGTGACCATCAACATCACGGGCAGCGCAGGCTTGAACCCTGAGAAATCCGACGAGGCTATCCCTTGCTTCTTCAAGGGCATCGAGGAAACCATCGCCGCCCCCGACGCTGGCGACCTTCAGAAGGTGAAGGAGATTCTGCTGAAGCAGGCAGGCGTGAGCGAGAAGACCAACGGCTACTGGCTCGGCGTGCTGAGCACCTTAGAACGCTGGAAGCTCGACACCCACACCGACTATAAGAGCACCGTCAAGGCTGTGAGCGCCGCCGACATCTCCGACTTCCTGAAGAATGTCATCATGAAGGCTGGCAACCACACCGAGATTCTCATGAAAGCTGTCAAGAGCGACGCTAAATAAAGTAAAATAACTACATTTTCATGCTAAATCCCGATACAATCCATTTTGTATCGGGATTTTTTTGTACCTTTGCAAAAAATAGGGCTATACCCCTCCAAAAGTTCCGAAAGTTGAATAATTTAATCGTAAAAGATATGAAAAGATTGATTCTATCCCTAGCATTGCTCGCCGGCAGCATGACAGCAATGCACGCCCAGCTCCTCTACAAGGTGAGCGCAACGGCAAAAAGCGACAGTACTTCCCTTGAAAGACCATCCTACATCGTGGCTTCCTGCCCCCTTATCAACCCAATGGGCACGATTACACAGACGGCAGGGGTGAAAGAAGCTCTCTACCAAACCGACCAGATATGCTTCGAGGTAAACAAGGGAGCATATGCCTCCGCCATCGCCGATGCAAAGAAGCTCGACGGCGGCAAGAAGCTACTCTCCCTGCTCACCCCCACCCAGCAGGCAAAGCTCAACGCCTTCCTAAAGAAACACATGGAGGTTGACTTCCGCAGCTCGTACGTGCAGAAGAAGTACGGAGACCTCACACCAGCCGCCCTGCTCGAAGACCTAGGCCAGCTCCTCTTCGTAGCCAACCACCTCGGCGAGTACGACCCGACCCACACCTTCGACCAATATTTCGAGGCACAGGCGAAGGCTAACAATGAGCCGGTGATAAGTTTGAGCGACGCGGACGCCTACATCGCCACCACCTACAAGAGCGACCTCAAACAGCAAACGGCAAGGCTCATCGCCTTTCTGGAGAACGAGAACACGGAGTTGGGCAAGATGAACAAGGCGGTGGACGCCTACGGTGCACAAGACCTCGACGCCGTAACAAATGCGACGGGTGCATACGCCGACAAAGCCACCTTGCAGGCATGGGCAGCCAAGGTAGCCACCATCATGGCAGAGAAGCCTACCCTCTTCGTGATAGATGCCGCCAACCTCGGGGGCGAGGGCGGATTGCTACAACAGCTTCGCCAAGCAGGGATGACCGTGGAAGGAAAGAAATAAAACAAAAAAGCTCCGTTGGAAAGGCTGGTGCCTTTCCAACGGAGCTTTTTTGCACGTCCTCTCTACAAACGAGGGCAATCCTTACAATCTCTCTTTCCCAGAGACCAACTCTGGCAGAAACTAATTCTCTCTTCAATTCCTACCCTTCGCCTTGGAGGCGAGAGCCTCGCGGCGATCACGGAGAATCTGCTGGCATCTGCTCATCGTCTGATGCTGATTCTCCTCGTTAACCTTTACTAAACAATCATTCATAACCTATTGTGATTTGAAACTGATGCAAAGATAGAGCATTCTTACATAAAATGAAAGAAAATCCGATGGAAATGCACTCCCACTCCCCTTTTTTTTGACTTACGTCAACTTCGGGGGCTACCCACGCCGCTCCAACACCATCTTCACATCATTTTCACACGATATTCACATTCTTAACTCAATTTATAGGGAGATACCTATCAGAAAAAGGGGATTTTCTTTCGCCATCTCGATATTTTTTGCGAAATTTGCACTCGAATTAAGGAAACAAAGGATACAATAAACACAAAATAGAAAAAACAATGAAAAAAGTAATTCTTACGGCTGCCCTCGTGATCGCTTGCACCACCGGCAGCGTGGCAAACAACCTGAGCGAGACATCGCTCTCAGAAATGACAAGTTGTCCTGTCAAGAAGACAACAAAGAAGACAACGAGCAAGAAGACAACAACGACCAAAAAGACAACAGACACCACGAAGGCTTCCACAACCACCACGACAAGCACTACCACTCCCTCCACCGCCAACACGGCGGCATCCAGCACGTCAGGATCGACAGCTTCCACTGTGGCAGGTATCCTTGGCGGGTTGCTCGGCGGCGGTAGCTCGTCAAGCAGTTCATCCAGCAGCACGTCGAGCACGGCAGGCAGTATTCTGAGCGGCATCCTGAACAACGTCATCGGCTCGGGCACCTTCAAGCAAGCTGACCTCTGCGCCTCCACCTGGAAGTACAACAAGCCAGGATGCGCTTTTACTTCGGAGAACTTGCTCGCCAAAGCAGGTGGCGAGGTTGTGGCCAACAAGATAGAGAGCCAGTTGAGCACCTACTACAAGAAGGCAGGTTTCAGCAGCTCCAACACCTACTTCAAATTCAACGAAGACGGCACCTTCTCCTCAAAGATAGACGGCAAGTCGTGGTCGGGTACCTATACCTTCGACGAGAGCACCCATGCCATCACGATGAAGGGCTTGCTGCTCAACATCTCGGGCTTCGCCACCAAGACCACCAGCGGCGTGAGCCTCCTCTTCGAGTCGAAGAAACTCCTCACCCTTGTCCAGACACTGTCTGCACTCAGCGGCAACTCCACCCTCAGCGCCATCGGCACCATTAGCAAGAGCTACGACGGCGTACGCGTCGGCTTCGAGATGACGAAATAAACATATTTGTTCTAGAGTTTGGAATTTTCCAAACTCTAGAACAAAAACAAATTACGACATCATCCCCTCCAACTTCCCTTGTGCCTCTCTCATATCTTCCTCGAACCTCGTGTGGTCGATGAGAAAATCCTTCCGCTCGCCTGCCAAGAGGCGGTAGAGCTGTGGATTCATGCCCTCCACGTACTGGCTGATGGCATACTCGATGTCATCGCGCTGCATAGGATTATTAGAAAACTCGAAGACACGAAGCTTCTGATGAATAAAGCAGTAAGCCGACTCGATGCTGTCGGGGGTAATTGTCGTATGATTCATTTCTTCCATTTTTGAGGCAAAGATACATCTTTTATTCGATACCACCGAATAAAAAAACACAAATTTCAAGAGTTTACTCCGACATCATCGTCACCTCGACGCAATGGTTCTGCCTCAACAATTCCTTCGCCATCTGCTGCACGTCGCGGGCTGAGAGGGCATCCACCATCTTGCAATAGTCTTTGTCGAAGTCGGCGTTGTCTTCCAACTGATGCCAGATGACGTAGCTCCAGTAGTCGTTGGTGATGACCATCTGACCATACTGCTTCTTCAAATACTTCTTCACCTTGTCCATGCTGCTGGCCACAGGGCCCTTGTCGGCGATGTTCTGTAGCTGTTGGTAGATGATAGGATTCAGCTCCTCGTAACGCTTGGGGTCACTCTTGTAGGAGATGCGAAGCAAGGCATTGGGGGTGTCCTCTTTCTCAAGATTGAAACTTACGCCCACGCCGTATGTTCCACCTTTCTCCTCTCGCACAGAGTCGGTGTAGGCTATCTGAAGCACTCGGGTCAGCACGTCGAGAGCCAAGTCATTCTTAGGTGAGAATGGCATGTCGGCGGTATAGAAGACGGTCACGTTCGCAAGCGGTGTATCTTGTTTCTGGGCGAACTTTACCACCTCGTTCTTCTTCACGATTTGAGCCACGTTCACCTTGTTGGTTTTCTCCGCCTTGTGCGTGGCTGGCAAGGTAGCGAGATACTGGCAAAGCAACGGTCGAAGCTTGGTCATGTCGATCTTGCCGATGAAGACAGTCTTAAAGTTGCTGGCATCGCTGAATCGCTCACGATATATCTCGAAGATGCGATTATAGTCAGCCTTCTCTGCCACCTCCTTGGTTACAGGAGCCATACGTACATTGTGGTCGTAGAGGGTAGCCGTCAAGGAATCGTTATAAACCACCTTCGAGCTGGCATTGCGGTTCTTCAAGAGTGACAAGGTGCGGTTCATCAAACCTTGGAATGCCACACTGTCCTTGCGAGGAGATGTAAAGTAGAGATGAGTGAGCTGCAACAAGGTCTCCAAGTCCTTGACAGACGAAGTTCCATTGATGCGCTGTCCCTCACTGTTGATAGAAGGTCCCATCTTAATAGACTTGCCTGCCAATGCCTTGCGAAGACGAGTGGCAGTGAAGTCTCCCACACCTGCCTCGGTAATGGCACTGGTCAAGAGCGAGAAGTTAGGAATATCCTTATCGCCATAAAGCGACGTACCACCCTCGCCTCTCATACTCATCGTGATTTGGTCAGCTTGGAAGTCGGTAGGCTTCACATACACCTTCATGCCGTTGCTGAGGGTAATCTCCGTCATACCAAACTTGCCGTATGGTTTCTCCGAAACTATCTTGCCTGGAGTAGGAAGAGTAGCCATCAAAGTTGGAGGCACTTCCTCTTCTTGGTAAGCATCATACTGCTGCTGTTGTGCAGCAAGCACCGCATTCTCTATTTCTGCCTCTGAAGGTATCACAAAACCTTCCTTGTCTGGACCATACATCACAAATACTTGGTTCTTGTCGGTAATGATGTCGCCCACCTGCTTGTTGACTTCTTCGAGATTTACCTCGCCATCAAACTGCTTCACCAACTGGAGATTGTAAGCAGGAGTCAAGATTGGCTCTGCCTCCAAGAAGTTGTTCACACACTGGCTCACATAGTGCGAGTTCTTATAGTCTTTCTCCATCTTCAACTGGCGTTCCGCCGCATTAAGATAGAGTTTCTTGGCACGTTCCAGCTCGCTCTGCGTGAAACCATGCTGACGAGCACGTTCCACCTCGCCCACTGCCACGGAGATACCACCAAGCACATTGTCTTGCTTGCAACTGATGCTCAAGCTGAAGGCATCCTTGGTACGAGACACGAAGAAAGCACCATTGCGAACTGTAGAACTCATGAATGGAGGATTGGCACTTTCCTTCTTCTCCGAAAGACGCCCATTGAGCATATAGGTGATAAGACCGCTGATATAATCGTCCTTCTGATACTTCACGGTGTTCTTCTCACTGTCAGGCGTTGTCTCCGTCTTCATGTAGAGATGACCGAGGATGATAGGTTGTTCTTTGTCCTTCTCGATGGCGACAATCATCTTGTCGTTATCTGTCACAGGATAATAAACTCGCTCGGCAGGATTCTTGTGCGCCTTGATTTTACCGAAGAGCTTGATGATTTTCTGCTCCATCTTATCCACATCGAAGTCGCCCACCACGACGATAGCTTGCAAGTCAGGACGATACCACTTCTGATAGTAGTCACGCAAGTCCTTGTAAGGGAAGTTATCTACGATGTCCATGTTGCCGATAGGCAAGCAGTCCTCATACTTGCTGCCCTTGTATATCTTAGGCATCACGTTTTCCATCATGCGCTGCATCGCCATGCCTGTGCGGCGGTTACGCCATTCCTCGTGTATAACGCCACGCTCCTTGTCTATGTCCTTATCTTCAAGGTTGATATAATGCGCCCAATCGTTGAGCACCAAGAGACACGAGTCGATGATGCCCTCACGCTTGATAGGAGCAGAACCGATGTGATAGACCGTCTGGTCAACAGAGGTGTAGGCATTGAGGTTGGCACCAAATTTCACGCCGATGGTCTCGCACCAAGGCACGACACCGAGTTGTTTACCCTTGCCAGGGAAATGCTTAGTACCATTGAACGCCATGTGCTCCAGAAAGTGAGCCAAGCCACGCTGACGAGGTTCCTCCAAGATGGAGCCCACACGCTGGGCGATGTAGAAGTCGGCAAGTCCTGCCTCCTTCGCGTTATGACGGATGTAATAAGTAAGGCCGTTCTTCAACTTGCCCTGTCGGACAGAAGCATCCTGCTCCACCGTTTGAGCAAACAGCGAGGCAGGAAGCATAGAGAGAAGGAACAAGCCTAGGATTTGTTTCTTCATAAATGTTTTGTTCTTTATATATTAATAATGTATTCGGGATTACTCAACAACCACCTTTTGAGTGCCTATAATATAAACGCCCTTAGACAAGCCTTGCTTGGCATCAGTCACAGAAGAAACTGTCTTTATGAAAATGCCGTCGGCAGTATAGACGTTCACGCCATCAGTAACAGCACTTGCCTTGGCAGCATTGATGCCAGTGGCAGTGGCGTTGATCTTGTAGCTATAGTAGAAAGCAGAGAAACCAGACACGGCAGCCGACTTGACGTCAGTGCCATAAAAGGACATTTGCTTGTTGGAGCGATTCATCATAATCAAGTTGTCGCCATCCACTACAGGAGCGGCCGCAGCAGCCACAGTGCCACCTTGGGCCACGACAACAGGAGTTCCCGCACTCAAGGAACTTTGATCAAATGGAACCAAGATTGCGCCCTTTGACATATCATAACCATAAGCATACAAAGTTTCCTTCAGAGGATATACGCCAAAGAAGTTGGAAATGGTTCCCTCCTTATATAATTGAGCGGAGAAATTGCCTGTCTCCGCATCCATCTTGGCAACGTATCCCTTCAACTGGGTAGCGCCAGTCTCCACAAAAGCCGAGCCATTAATCTCGGTGCTCAAACCACCATTCAAAGAACCGGTGAAATAAACAACACCATCCACATATTGCGCACCCTTGTTTTGGATGGCAAAGCTATTCTTGCTGTTCACTACAGGATACAACACTTTCGCATAGTTCACGCTCAAATCCGTGGCATTGACAGAAGCCACCAAGAGGTTTTGTCTATCTGTACTTGCAGCGACGCTCGTGTTGCCCAACTTCACCGTAGCATCCTTGCCTTGCAACCGACCGTCCAAGAATATCTTTCCGTCATGTACAACCATTTGGTCAACAGATGCATAACTGACAGCTGCCGTCACAAGAGAGTTCAGATAATAGCCCTCCTTGTCGAGCTTGACCAAAAACAAGTCTCCCAAAGAATTTTGCACATTAAAATACTCGTCTGGCGTACTTTCCGACTCCAAGGTTGCCACAGTTCCGTCACCCTTCTTGAAATACAAAGCCGAGCGGAAGTTGCCCGCCAAATAGATATTTCCGTCACCATCCAAAGCGCAGGCATTGAGATAGGCATTATCTACGGTTTTACCTTTGTCATAAGTCTTGACAAGTCCACAGACAAGGCGGCTCCACGACAATTTGCCGTCGGCATCGAGCTTCAATATCAAGAAGCGATACTCACTAGCCGTGGTACCCATATCCTTGATGGTGGTGACCGCACCAGCCGCATCCACAACCTCCAGCAGGTTATCGTAACCAGCCTCTTTCACCCAAGCACGAGTTTTCAAGGCGACGACAATGCCACCATCATCAGCAGCAGCAAGATTGACCGTGCTCACGTCGCCCTTGCGGGTATATACATTCCATGCCACCGAACCGGCATTGCTCACCTTCTGCAAGAGTAGGTTGCCGTTGTTGCTGTTGCCTTCGGAATAAGGACTGCCCATAACGCCCACCAATTCCTCTCCATCAAACTTCACCGTCTGACTTCCTGTCTTAGATCCAAATTTCGACGCAACGAGATAGGAATCGTCGTTCGTCTTGACCATTTCCATCACATTATTTCCACTGTTGACAGCACCTTCCACAGCATGTGCCCAGTTAAAAGTCATAAGACTTTGCGCATCTTGCGCACTTGCCGTACCGACCCAAGCCAGCACAGCCACCAAAAAAAGAGTAATCTTTTTCATACACTTTATACTTTTAGTTCATACTATATTTTCCAATTCCTAGTTTATAGCTTTTCAAAACTTCACTCCCACCGACACCTGTAAGGTGTTTTGGTGCTCCACCTCCATGTAGTGAGCATACTGCCAACCGATGCGGATGAAAGGAGTGAATCGCTTGTCTTTGGTATATCCAGCCTCAACCATGGCATTGACAAACTGGCGGTCGCTGCTGAGATAGTCGTGGTAATGCTCCACAGGGGCAAGCAACGTTTCGCTAGCCTCCTCTTCCGACAGACAGAAGTCGTCATGTGTACTCATCTGGTATTCCGCCGCAAGGTGCAGCTTCAGTTGCCAGCCCTTGGCATTTATCTTGCCCATCAGCGACAATCCGTTCACCCACGCAGTGCCTTCCAGATTGCGGTAAGGCGACTCATAACTCTCTTCCCAACTATCAATTCGTGTCTGCCACCTGACAGCAAGCTCCGAATGATTGCGAAAAATATGGCGATACCCCAACTCGGTGGAGAAGCAGGCCTTGTCGGCCATATAAGGAGCCATCGTGGAAATCTGGGGATAAACATTGTCTTGCGCAGTACCGAAGATATTCTCACGTCCACGGCGGCAAATCCACTCCTCCGACAAGTTCCAACCAAAGATGTTGCAATCTCCACTCGTACTATACCCGAAGCTAATCCTCTCTTTGTATTCCTTGATGTTGGCCATCGGAAGTTCATTGAGCGTGGAGATAATCTTGTCTATGTCGAGATAGCCATATTCGGCATGGGCAAACCACCCTCTTCCATTTGTCCGCGACCAATCCACCGATCCCCCTACTCCATAGCCTTTATAATAGGTGGAAGTGTTCATACCACGGAAACGATAGTAGTCGTTTCCCAAGCCAGTAAGATGATAAATCGTCGGCACGGAAGCCTCGTTGTAGAGTTTCACCTCATTGGTTTGTTTATATTTCCGGGCACCCACCGACAAGCCCAGCACATAGCCATCGTATGGATTGCCCAAACGGAAGGAAGCCGCAAGCCTCGCCTTCAAGTCGCCCGACAGGTTTTTCGGACGTGGGTCGCGAGTGCGATACTCCATCAAGGCAGTGTAAGAACCCTCCGCAGCCACATTCCACCTTCCCAACGGATAAGAGAAGCCACCCAGAAAGTGATAACACTCTTGTCGCGACTTGCCTCCCACCGTATCAGCCATCAAGCAAGGATAGAGCAACTCAAAGTCGGACGTCTCGCAAAACTGAATGTTCCTCGTACTTCCATTGCTATAGCAAGCCTTCCCCCAAAGCGTTGTCTTACCCTTGTGCAGAAAGGCATCCACATTGGCAAAGGCACGACTATGCCCGTCGCCTTGCTCCAAGCGCATCGGTGACGTGGCATGACGATAGTCATAGCCCACGCTCACCTCTGTTTGCGAGGTACTGTCACTATATCCCCGCATGGCAGGATTGAGAAAAACATCCTCGTTCACCTGCGCCATGGCAGAAGAGAACATTCCTCCGACCAAAGCCATCATTATGATATATCTTACTTTCATCACTGTTTCCAAAATTCAACATTACTTTTTCTGTCTTCCATCATAGGTTTCTCCTGTCGCCAATGTACCCTTGGCATCGATAGAAGTATGTTGACGTTCGACAAGCGAAGGGATGCAAGTGTCATTGAAGTCTTCCGACGAATTGTTGGTATCTTGCAAATGCATCGTGCCATCCTCATTGAGATATTGCATCTTGCGACGCACACTGCGGAAGAAGCGGCTGTCATCATTCTTCACCTTGCTGCAATAAGTCCAACCTGCATCCACCGTCGGTGGCAAGGTGTTCCACTTACGTTCACTCTCCACCGAGAGGTTGACACCATCCACTATCCAGGAGTTAGGAATCTTATAGGCATCCTGCGACATATAGAAAGTACCTGCCGCCGTCTGCATCACATAGTCGTAGGTATAATGATACTTCCGCAAGTACTCCTCCTTGCCCACAGGTATGCGAGCCAAGGCATACGCCTTGTACCCTTGCTTGTGCAAGATGAAAATCGTCAGCGTATAGCAATACCATTTGTCGAGATTGGGCACATCGGGGTTGTCGATGTCCATGACGCTGGGGTTGGTAGATTCGTCATACCACTCGAAGTCGGCATGGCTGAGATCGAACGACAAGGGGTTGGCATGGCGGTGGTCGATGGCCACATCACAGAGGGTGATGCTCTCACCCGGCTGCACAGGGTGATCCTTGCCACTGCCAGGAATCACATAGATGGCATCCACGGTCATCGTGTCCTTGCGGATGTCAGGAGTATATGTCCAGTTTTGCGTGGAGTTGAACTTCGCCTCCACCAACGCCAAGCCATCGGCATAGAGCACATGGTCGGTATTGTTGTAAACCTTCACGTAACCATCGCCTATATAAGTAGAGCCGGAAGAGCGCATGGTACCGGCAAAGAATATTTCCTCGAAGACGAAGTCATCGCTTTCTACGGAAAGGGATGTTTCTATTGAAATCATCCTGCGACTGCCCGTAACCTCCACATTCTCCGCCTTTCCGGTCAACCTTCCCTTTGCCTCCTGCACCTCCCCGTCCTCATTGCGGGTTTGGTAGGTGACATGGGCAGAATAAACACAATCATAAAGCCCTTCCTGCAAGCAAATGTTGCCCAGATTCTCAGATATAGCCTCCCCGGTGTTCGACGAGGTATAAGTAGCAGTCTTGCCAGTTGACAAGTTTGTCACCTTCAGTGTCTCGTCGAGAATCTGCACACCTTCCACCCCATCGGGCATTTCCAACTGAACCCCCGACTGCGTCTGCGGCATCGCATCGCCCACATTGTCCCAACAAGAGGTCATGCCGAGCATCGCCATCCACATACAACAGAAGCTCATAGCCATCTGCTTACACCTTATTATATATATAGCCGTTTTATTGTTCATCACAAAAACATTTGAATTCTTCACTCCTCCCTTAAATCGTAAATCCTGCCTCTACGCCGAAGTAAGGCGAGGCATTTCGGCGTATCACCCTGCCATTGGCGGTATAATCGGGCAGATAATCCAATATTTTGTTGGCAAAGAAGGAAAGGCGCATGTACTTGCCTATCTCCTTGGTCACCTTCAAGTTGACAATCATCGACATGGGCACGGTGAATGGCTTGAAGGAATCCTGGTTGTACGTTTTTATCAACTGCATCAAGTAAGAATCGCCAGCACTCGCCGCTGTGTAATCATGCAATTCGCCGTCCGCCGCCGACAGATATGCCTTTGGAGTACCATCCTTCCACATCAACCGGGTACGCACCAACCACATACACTGCACGGACGTGGTAAAGATGAGCTTCCACTCGGGTATCTGCGTATCAAAGGTGACGTTGGTGTTGAGACGG
This sequence comes from Waltera intestinalis, assembly GCA_963628185.1. GTDB lineage: Bacteria > Bacteroidota > Bacteroidia > Bacteroidales > Bacteroidaceae > Prevotella. The sequence goes on from CAVGEN010000032.1 coordinate 28,188, forward strand.
TCGTTTTGGCGTCCATCATTCCAGTCGTACAAGCCGACATACTTCTCACGCACCGGCTGATTATCCACGACTGTGCTCACACTCTCGTACATCGGTTGGCTGTTTTGGTAGAGCGTCCTAAACCAAGCTCCTGTCACGTTCACACGAGTTCTCAAGCACTTGATGCGCCGCGACGTGAAAGACAACTCGATGCCTTGCTTAGTCAGTTCACTGCCATTCGACACTTGCTGGTAGCCATCGAGCACCTGGCGAATTTCATAGGGTAAAGTCGTGTAATCCACCCCTGCACTCATCTGGCTCACATCATAACGGCGATAAGTATAGACATCGTAGATATTGGAATATCTGAATCCAGAGGTCATCTTTTCACGAAAATAATCTACAGAGAGGCGATTGTCACTCCAATCCATGTCAAAACGTACCTCCCACTTGTTGTTTCTGGCTGGTCTGATACGGTAGTTGGTAGGATCTTGCACGAATGTATGCACCACAAACTTGCTGTTCTCCACAGGATACTGCGTATCGTAATATGACATGCAAACAAAGTTGCTGTAATATTTGTCTGGATAGAGATAATTGAGCGTAGGCATCTTGGTCGTGATACCATATCCTACATTCAGAGAGATTGACATCGGTTTGCCGCCTATATCAAATTTAGGAAAATGCCAAGCGAGATTGGCGCGAGGGTCGGCATAAAACTTGCCGCTCATGTCAAACTTGCCACTCAACCCCAGAAGCGAGTTCAACCGCACACCCGCCATCAACTCCAACTGGCACTTGCCCCATCCCCACTTCAAGAGTTCCTCACCGAAGAGTGAGAAATTCTGCAACGACGGAATATCCGAATACTTGCGAGGACGGGAGTTCCACCCCGAAAGACTCAAAGGGCGAGACATATCATACACCTGTCCCCGACCGAAGTTCTTGGCTATGTCCCAGTTGACACCCACCTTCACGTTACTGTGGGTATTCATCACATCGAATCCCATGATTGCCTTCGCCTTCACGTATGCCGTAAAAGGCTTGCCGTCACAGAGGTAGCTCGCCTCATATTCAGAAAAGACTGCTTGCGCCACATTCTCGCCATCACTCCAAGAAAGAGGCACGATGCCATAACGCTGAGGAGAAACCAAACGTATCTCGCGCAAGCGGTCGAGTTGCAAACTAAGCGAAGTGTTCATCTCCACCTCACGCAACCACGACTTCGGCTGCTTGAAGTTGAAACTATTTGTCAAAGCCAAGCGACTATAAGAAGATTTGTACTCCTCTACATTGCCATAGTTGATGTCTGGGTCGCTCTTGCTATTATCGAAAGAGCCAGAATAATCGAAAGCTGAATTATATTGCCAAAGATGCTTCTTAGACTTTTCGCCTCGCAAGGTATAGCGCAACGAAGCCGTCACACGCTTGTAGCTCTCGAAGTTGTCGGTAGGGTCTATCTTGGAATCCATATAGCCCAAATCGACATTGAGAATAGAGTTACCATTGGCATTTAGAGCAACTCCCTTACCCAAAGAGAAAAGTTTGCTATAACCATCTGCCTTGAAACGAGCAGTAAGAGGGATGGCACGACGTATCTTCTTGATGTTCACCAAGCCGCTCGTCAAGTTGCCGTATTCCACCGAAGGAATGCCACGCACCACTTCCACACTCTCGATGTCGTCGGTAGAGACGGATCGCATATCCACACCACGGTTGGTGATGTTGCGGTTGTTTTCCGTAGAAGAAGAGCTGACGGTAGATTGCGTATCCGACAAGGGCGAATACTGCATGTTGGCATCGGTGGAGATGGGCACTCCATCTACCATAAACTGAGTGCCAAGGGAAGAAATCGAATAATTGTTGTTTTTCGTGGATGAACCATAAGCTCCCATCGTACCTGTCTCACGCAGGGTTATCGTGTTAGCCTCGCCCATGTTGGGGTCTTTGGCATAACCACCGGGGAGAAGTTCCATCAAGTCGGCAATGCTGTTGGGTTGCAGATGGGTCATCGCATCCCTCCCGATGATAGACGATGTGACTGGTCCTTCGCTTGCGCGAGCCGTCACCACTACCTCGCCAAGAGATGCGACATCTTGATGCAAGCGGTAAGTGGCATGAGCCGCCAATGCTACCGCCAACGGTTTGTATCCGATATAGGAAATCTTCACCTGCTTGCCCTGATAGCGAGCAGGAAGCGAGAACTGACCATTGACATCCGTTACCGCCGAGACATTCTTGTCATCCACAACAGAGATGGTCGCACCGATAATCGTTTCTTGAGTTTTACTGTCAATAACTTGTCCTACAACTGATTGCGCCTCCACAACAACCACAAAGAGTAGCATCAAAGAGACGGTTATTATTCTTTTCATCCTATCTTTTGCTTACCTTATAAATATTACATTCATTTCGGCTGCAAAATTACGATGAAAAGAATAATTACGCAATACCTAAAAGTAGGTAATCTAAATGCTTGCCAACCCAAAACGCTCATCATAAAAGCGTTTTGTTTTTTACACCCCCTTCATCGAAAGGGCGATGCGCTTGCGCTTCAAATCGACATCAGCCACACGCACCATCACATGGTCGTGGAGCTTCACCACCTCGTTGGGGTCGCTTACGTATCTGTCTGCCAACTGGGAGATATGCACCAAACCGTCATTGTGGACACCTATATCGACAAAGGCGCCGAAATTGGTGATGTTGGTCACGATGCCCGGCACCACCATGCCCACCTGCAAGTCGCCAATCTCCTTGATGGAAGCGTCGAACTCAAACTTCTCTACCTCGCCACGAGGGTCGAGACCCGGCTTGTCAAGCTCCGCCATAATATCAGTCAAGGTAGGCATACCAACCTCGGCGGTGACATATTTCTTAATGTCTATCTTCTTCTGCAAGACCTTGTCCTCCACAAGTTGCCTTACCGTCACCCCTTGATCCTTTGCCATCTGCTCCACGAGGGCATAACACTCGGGATGGACGGCAGTACCATCCAATGGATTCTTGGCATTAGGGATGCGGAGGAAACCAGCGCACTGCTCGTAAGCCGAAGGACCTAAGCGAGGCACTTTCTTCAACTGGGCACGAGAGGTAAACGCCCCATTCTCACGGCGATACTCCACGATGTTCTTCGCCAACGTAGGTCCCAGACCGCTGACGTAGGTCAAGAGATGCTGCGATGCCGTATTGAGGTTGATGCCCACGGAGTTCACACAACTCATCACCACCGTATCAAGACTCTTCTTTAGCTGCGTCTGATCCACATCGTGCTGGTACTGGCCCACGCCGATGCTCTTCGGGTCTATTTTCACCAATTCGGCCAAGGGATCCATCAGACGGCGCCCGATGCTCACGGCTCCACGCACGGTGACATCCTCGTCGGGGAATTCTTCACGCGCTATCTTGGAAGCCGAATAGATGGAAGCTCCGTCCTCACTCACCACGTAGATATCCACAGGATGCGGATACTGGATGGAGTGCAACCAATCGCTCGTCTCACGGCTCGCCGTACCATTGCCCACAGCCATTGCCTCCACATGATACATCTTCACCATGCGCAGGACGGCAGCTGTAGCCTCTCCCCTCTTGTTGCGAGGTGGATGAGGATAAACTATCTCGTGGTGGATGAGGTTGCCCTGGGCATCCAGGCAGCAGGTCTTACAGCCATTGGCGAAACCTGGGTCAACCGCCATCACTCGCTTCTGCCCTAACGGAGCAGCCAAGAGCAACTGGCGCAGATTCTCGGCAAACACCAGAATGGCCTCTTCGTCAGCCTTCTGCTTGCTGAGAGCGGCAAACTCGGTCTCTATGCTAGGGTTCAGCAACCGCTTGAAGGCATCGTCCACCGCCTCAGCCACGAGCTTGGAAGCCTCTCCATTGCCACGCACATAACGCTGTCTCAGCCTATCCGTAGCATTCTCCTCATCGCAAGAGATACTAACACGCAAGAAACCAGCCGCCTCTCCACGGCGCATTGCCAACAGACGGTGGGAGGAGCACTTTTTCAGCGGCTCGGAGAAGTCGAAATAGTCGGAGAAACGCTGCGCTTCTTCCTCATCCTTCTTCTTGGTTATGACCTTCGAGGTGATAATCGCCCCATGCTTGTACCTCTGGCGAACCGAGTTGCGGCTGAACTCGTTCTCACTGATGGTTTCTGCGATGATGTCCTTGGCACCTTGGATGGCAGCCTCTACATCCTTCACCTTCTCGCCCACAAATTTCTTGGCCGCTTGCAGGGGGGTGCTCTCCTTCTGCAAGAGAATGAGCTGTGCCAAAGGCTCAAGCCCTAGTTCACGAGCCACCTGGGCACGGGTTCTGCGCTTCGGCTTGTAGGGAAGGTAGATGTCCTCCAGTTCGGTGGCATCCCAACACTGCTCGATGCGCTTTTTCAGTTCATCGGTCAGTTTGCCCTGCTCGTCGATGGTCTTCAGGATGGTCTCCTTGCGCTTCGCCATCTCCTTGAACTTCTCGCCAGCCTGGGCAATCGCCTCTATATTCACTTCATCGAGGTTGCCCGTCTTCTCCTTGCGGTAACGCGAGATGAAAGGGATAGTACACCCCTCCTCCAGCAACTCCAATGTATTCTCGACAGCCTGCTCACGAAGGTTGAGCTGGGCTGCTATCAGTTTCGTAAATTGATTCATCTATTATTATATTTTTTATTTCTGCAAATAAAAAGCGGAGAGTGGCATCCAAGCACCCTTCGCTCCCTATAAGAATATCATTTTTGTTCCTTTAATTCTTTCTTATCCAAGTATGTACAATAAGCATAAAGTCCTATCGCAAGCAAGGATACAAACACAGATACCATAATTGTTCCCATAATTATCTCTTTTTATTATTAACTTTCTTATTTTGCTTGCTCTCACCTTTCTTCAGCAACACTACCCCCATCCATAATGTTATTAGAGCAGAAATTATCACACTCAACACTATCCAAGGATTGCTCATGTCACTAAATGCCGTTGTCAACAACATTGCTGTAATAAGATACTTTGATATATCCAACAGCCACTTGCCAATTTCTATGTCTATTTTCACATATATTTAAAGGATTAATAAATATGTTACACGCTCGCAAAAGTACAACGAATAATCGAAACAGCCAAATATCTGACGCTGTTTTTTCAAGCTGCGCTGAAAAATTAACTTTATTTCTTAACCGTAAACTCGAACTTCAATCCACCTTCCGGCAGATTGTTCACACGGATGGTTCCGCCATGCAAAAGAATCGCATTCTTGACGATGGCGAGTCCCAATCCCGTACCCCCCATCTTGCGGCTCCTGCCCTTGTCCACCCGGTAGAAACGCTCGAAGAGTCGAGGCAGATGCTCTGGCGGCACCCCCTGCCCATTGTCGCGGAAGATGAAATGCCACTTGTTGCCCACCTCCTTGCCTTCCAGCGTAATCGTCGTGCCGTCGCCAGCATAGGCTATGGCGTTGTCGGTGAGATTGCGGAAGACACTGTAGAGCAAGCTCCTGTTTCCCTTCACCACGATGCGCTCGGGCAAGAGATTGTGGAATCCCATCTTGTGCTCCTCTCTCTCCAAGGCCGTCTCCCTCATGATGTCGCTCACCATCTGGGTGATGTCCACCGCCTCGAAGTCTATCATGTCCGCCCCATCGTCCAGTCGGTTCAAAGTAGAGATATCACGTAAGAGCGAGGTAAGCCGCTCGCTTTGGGCGTAGCATCGCTGCAGGAACTGTTCCTTCGTCTCCTCATTGATATGCGGATTGTCCAGTATCGTCTCCAGATACCCCTGGATGCTCGCCACTGGGGTCTTCAGCTCGTGGGCAATGTTCTGGGTAAGCTGGCGCTTCAAGATATCCTGCTCCTTACGGGTGGTTTGGATTCGCTTGTACATCTTGATGATGCGCTCGGCGATTTCACCCAGCTCGTCGTTGGGGAAGGTCGCCAAGTCCTCTATCTCCAAACTCTCGTTATGGTCGGCCTTATAGGCGAAAATGCGGAGCTTGGAGATGTTCTTCCCCAGCCGGTTGGTGAAGCGATAAAGCACGATGGTGAGCAGGATGATGGCAAAGATGGCAAACCAGATGTAGTGCTGGTCGGCTTGCAGCGATTTGGAGAGGTCGTTGTTGTAAGGCAAGGCACTGCGGATGACCACCGAGTCAGCAGGAAAATAGGACGCCACGTAGAAGTAGTCCTGTTGCAAGGTCTTCGACTGCCGCTCCACACTCGTACCTTGTCCCAACTTCAAGGCATCCTGTATCTCCTTTCGGTTGAGATGGTTGGGGAAATGCTCGTAATCCTTGCTCATGTTGTCGTATAGTACCTTGCCGTCCGGGCGGATTAGGGTCACACGCAAGTCCTTGCTCTCGTGCTCTCTGACGAAGGCATTCAACTTATCCTCCGACACGAAGATTTTACGTTTCCCTTTCAGGGCATTCGGAGCGTCGCTGTCTTCATCACTCCTGAGCACACCCTTGTCATGAGCCAACGCCAAATCTTCCTCAAGCAAGGCATTGTACCCCTCCAACTTCATCGTAAGCGTGCTGATTTTGAACTGTTTCTCACGAGTTTGCTGGAATACGATGAAACTGACGGCGAACACGAGGAACACCGTCAGCACATAGAAGTATAACTTCCTTCCTACACTATTGATCTTGACCATAAAGCATACCTAAGCGTCAAAATAATAACCAAAGCCAAGTCGCGTAACGATGCACTTGGCGAACTTACCTATTTTCTTTCTCATGCGCGTGATATTGACATCCACCGTGCGGTCGAGCACCAGCACGTCTTTCGGCCACACACGGTCGATGAGTTCCTGGCGCGAGAACACCCTGCCCTTCTCCTCCAACAGGAGATGAAGAAGTTCGAACTCCGTCTTGGTGAAGGGCACATTCTCGCCGTCGATGCTCACCGTCTTCTTGTCGAGGTTGAGCACCAACCCTTGGTAGCTGATCATGGTAGGATCCACGTCCTTGCCCTGCCTGTCGGCAGTACGGCGAATGACGGCACGCACACGCACCATCACCTCACGGATGGAGAAAGGCTTCGATATATAGTCATCAGCACCAAGGTTGAACCCCGTCACCGTATCGTTCTCCGTGTCACGGGCAGTAAGGAAGATAATCGGAACGTCGGCAGTGGCAGGCTTTGCCTTCAACTGCTTCGCCATCTGGAAGCCGCTCATGCCTCCCATCATCACGTCGAGCAAGAGAATGCTGTAGGAAGGGATGTCTTTCTCCAACGCCTCCTCCGCCGAGTTGGCCGTCTCCACGAGATAGCCCTCCGTCTCCAGATTAAACTTCAGAATCTCACAGAGGTCCTGCTCATCATCCACCACAAGAATCTTGTAACTCTTTTCGTTCATTTTACTTTTTCTTCACCTTATTATATATATGTCCCTTCCGACAAAGCCTTTGTTTGCCAAGAACGGCTTGAGGTATTTCCTCGGGTGCAAAGTTACGATTTTTATTTTGTAATATGCGTTACGTATGATTACAATTTTATTGCAAAAACAATGAAATGTTGTTACCGAAACGAAGATGACTATTACTCTTCAAAAGAAAGCCGGAAAAGCGAAGACAAAGGATTCAGGAAACGACCTTTTAAGCAAAACGCCAAAAAGACATCCACGACAGAAAAGCAACTAAAATCGCCTCTATCTCAAACACCAACTCTTAAAAAACTCTAAATCACCAAAGGGGTTAGTAATCAAACAAATCATCTTTTACTTATACAATATACATTAGTTTCGCCCTTTAAAATATCCACCCTTTCACTTTACTTTCGAGGTGTACTTTTTTAAATAATCCACCTCCTTCATCTTAAATTTCTGCAAATTTACGACGAATACATGAAGCTACCAAATTTTTTGAAAGAATTTTTCTGCTACCATGCCTTTTTCGCCAATATTTAACCTTCGTTTAACTTTCAAGCCGACAAAAACCGCAAAATTTGCATAAATTCCCCCTAAACAAATATTCCCCCAATTTTTCCACCTCCTTTTTGGGGTGTTTTTGCGGTGTGCGACAACATCATCGAGGCACCCAAGAAAAATTACACGGAAAATATTACTCCTGAGGTATGACAAACTGTTAGGAAAAGCTAAGAAACGTATCTTTAAACAAAAGTTAAATAATTGGCAAGTATTACTTTTTTGCCTAACTTTGCTCTCGAAATTCATCTTTTACTTATACAATATACAAATTATGAAAAACGTTTATGCAACAATGGTAGCCGTATTGCTATGGGCAAGCGGTTACGCTACGGACAACAAGCAGACGGCGCAAACTGAGAAGTTCGACGCCATGAGTTTGATAACGATGCAACAGATGCAGCACACCAACAACACATCTGCCGCCAAGGCAATGGGCAAAGCCGCCCAGACATCCGGCCGCTTCGCTGCCACCGTGAAGTTGGCGGAGGGCTTCGACGCAAGCAGCCTCACCGCCAAGGGCTTCGACGCCACCCCTCTGGTGAGCCGCTTCGCCATCGCCACCACCACCATCGACAGTCTCAAGATACTGGCTGGCTATGACGAGGTGGATCGCATATCCTTCGCAGAAAACGACATGAACATTGACCTCAGCAAGGCCAACGAAGTAACGGGTGTAAGTAACGTCCACCAAGGAACAAGCAGTACGGAAAAGGCAAGAATGGGAAAAGGGCTTTCCCAATCTTATACAGGGAAGGGCGTCATGATCGGCATCTTCGACACAGGTTTCGACGTCAACCACGCCATGTTCCTCGACAAGAACGGCAAAAGCCGCTTCAAGATGATTGTATATAAAAGCGGTACCGTATATACCGACTCCGCCAAGATAGCTTCCCTCACAACCGACAACAAGTATGGAACCCACGCCACCCACGTGTGCGGCATCGCCGCCGGGCACTACAAAGGCGACAACTTCGAGATTGAGGGGGTGGCACCTGAAGCCGACCTCGCCATGGGTCCTATCATGAGCACCGCCTCCGACCTCGCCTGCCTCAAGAAACTGGCAGAATACTGCAAGGCAAGAGGTCAGCGACTCGTCACCAATATGTCGTACGGCACCATGGTGGGTCCTCACGACGGCAGCGACATGTACTCACAGGTGCTCAACGAGTTGATCAAGGAATACGACATCGTGGCTTGCAACTCGGCAGGCAACTGCGGCGACAAGATGCTCGTGCAAAAGCATACCTTCGCCTCCTCCACCGAAGAAATGAAGGCACTCTTCGACCTTTACACGAGCAGCAATGCCGTCAACAGCTATATCACCACCGACACCTCTGCCCCCATCAACATGGACCTCATCGTGACCAGTAAGAGCGACAATTGCCAAACCATCCTTGGCAGATACTCTGCCATCGTCAACGGAGAGGCGCAGTCGGTGTATCTCAACGATGACTACTTCAACGGCACCTCCGTCAGCATCGCCAAGGAGAGCATCCACGATGGTCTTGCCGGCTATGCCATGACCTGCAGCTACGTAAACCCCAAGAACTCTAACTACCGATTTGGCTACATCATCACGAGCGAGGAAGGACAGAAAGTGGTAGTATATAACGACACCGGCAAACCTTTCAGCACTTATTTCCCTGAATACGCCGAGGGTTTGACCAGCAACGGCACAGCCAACAGCACCAGCAGCGCCAGCGAAATGCTGGTGGTGGGTTCCTACATCACCACCCCAAGCTACACGAACCTTTCGGGCACGACAAACACCATCGCCAACGGAAACGGGAAATGGGGTACGACGGAAGGAGAGGTGGCCTACAACTCCAGCTACGGCACACGCTACGACGGAACGGAGTGGCCTTGCGTAGTGGCTCCAGGGCACTACATCGTCTCTGCATTCAATAGATATTACACGAAAACCAGCAGCTTGGTCAAGACGGACACCTACAACAATGCCACCTATAAGTTCTGCGCCATGAGCGGAACATCCATGGCTTCCCCTTACATGGCAGGTGTAGCCGCCCTCTGGCTAGAGGCCAACCCTACCCTCACCCACGAGCAAATCAAGGAAATCGCACAGAAGACAGCCGACGTGGACGAGTATTGCGGAGAGGGCAACCACTTCTACGACCAAGGAAAACAAGCTGGTGCTGGCAAAGTCAACGCCCTAGCCGGCATCGAATACATCCTCAGCGAGATGAACGAGGAAAAAGTGGACACCCTCGTACTCGACGAGAACAAGGCCATGCCTACCGGGTGCAGCGGAAAGAAGCACGTGACATTGAAGCGCACCTTCAAGTCAGGCATATACAACACAGTAGCCTTGCCTTTCGACATGGATGCCGCCCAAATAGCAGCCACCTTCGGCAGCGACACAAGGGTATATACATACGACCCTAACTCCAACGAGTACATCACGTTCCATTCCACCCACAGCGTGAAAGCAAACAAGCCGTTCTTGATGATAACAAACACCACCGAGACAACATTTGAAATCGACAACGTGGAGGTGATTGAAGGTGAACCTGTTGACGAAGGCATCTATTATGACTTTATGGGCAACTATGGTGAGAAGATGACCTTAGAAAAAGGTTACATACTACTCTCTGGAGGTAAAATGTACTACTCTTCCGGTAAAAACACGCTCAAAGGTTACCGCGCATACTTCAAGCCAGCAAGCAGTGCGTCTTCGGCAAAGACTATCACCATGACCGTGGACGGCGAAACCACCAGCATCGCCAGCATCGACGCAGCCACTCCATCCGCCGAGGCAACCCTTTACAACATCAACGGACAAAAGATATCAGACAACAGACAACCAAATCTTCCAAAAGGCGTTTATATACAAAATGGTAAAAAATACATTATAAAATAAAGAACTTATATGGAAGTAAAAGAAAAAAGAACGTACATTTCCCCAAGGCTTACAGAGACGGAGATCGCATACCCCATCAGTTTGATGGCAGGATCACCAGAATTTTCAATAGACGGAGAAACCGGCCAGGATGGCGATGCCAAGTATCACACCTCGTACTCCTTGTGGGAAGATGACGAAGAGGAAAGCTACGAATAAGCCGCCTTGCCTTTGGCAAGCCCTTATCCTACAGCAAACAAGACATGAAATTTGTTGCACTAGGTAAAGAGCTGAAAAAGGAGAGTGACCTATCCTAGCGGACAAGCACTCTCCGATTTCATGTGACAGCCAGCCACGATTTCGCATACAAGCCCATAAAAGTGAAAAAACACAAAGAAAAGATAGTTTTATTCCATTAATTTGCACTTTTTAATAGCGTGTCGTTACATCCGCTACTAAAAAATTCTTTTATATTCTACCTTATTTCGTAACTTTGCAAATGGAATGATATTTATTAGTTTAAAAAAGGAATAAGAACATGACACATTACGGTAACAATTCCTTGGTCATAGGTGAACGTATAAAACAGGAACTCAAAAGACAAGGTAAAACATCTGTGTGGCTCGCCAAGCAAATCGGCTGCCATCGCACAAACATCTACAAGGTGTATGCAAAATCCAGCATCGACACAGACATGTTGATGCACATCAGTAAAATATTGGGGTACAACTTCTTCAAGTTGCTGGCCGACGAATTTGAAAAGAACCCTCACGAGTAATCTTTGCCCGAAAGAGGAATCTACTTCATATAATAAGGTGACTCTCGCAATCCTATCGCAGAGCCACCTTATTATATTTCTAAGTCTGTGAAATGCCTGCTCTGTTTGATGGAGTTGAAGCTATTCTCCTATGAATATTTCGTTTTATTTCCATATTTTCATAATTGTGATTTTGCACAGTTTTGACGAAAGTAATGTGTGTAGGAACAGGTTGTAGCAACCATTTTTGTCATTTCATACATGCAGAGGGGCATTTCATACGAGGGGCATCGGAATGTTTGGTGGGTAACGGATTTCTTCCTACTTTTGCAACCGAAAAGAAACGGCGGGCGATGGATGCCTGACGTGTAAAGGAAAGTTGAACCCTATAATATAATAAGGTATGAAGAAGATTATGATTTTCAAGTTTCGGAAGTTAATATTATGTAGAAAATAAGCATAAAAAAGAGCATAGAATTTTCCGCATGTCACGGATTTTTTGTATCTTTGTAGTGTGAAAATATAAAGATATAATTCTATGCTCAACTGCAAATTTACAAACTATTTTTCAGAAATCGGCAAATTTTTCAAAGAAAATGATGCAATGATGCATTGCTTTGAATTTCTTGACATCATTGCATGGGGGCTTCTCGCCCCCAAACCCCTCGGTGTTTTCATGTATAGATTATTAAGCCTGAACCACCTTGAAATCGTGCACTTCTATTGAGAACTTGCCTTTGTGATTCATCAGAAAACTATCAAAAATGTTCCTGGTATTATGGGAAAGGTGGAT
>CAVGEN010000033.1:0-8091 GCA_963628185.1 Waltera intestinalis
GAGGCAGTCTCGGAACGCTGAGCGCAGGTGTGGCTTGGGACAATATGGGATGGACGGGCGTATGCCTGGTAGGCATAGCGTTTGCTTCGTTAAGTCTGTTAGTTTCGTTACTTTTTACTCATCATAACAAATAGTGTATCAATTATGGCTATAGAACACAAATGCAAGATGACCGGTCATCTTCAAGATAGAACGTATCGACGAGGAAGTGGAAGAACTTACTTTCGCTGACGGAAGACAGTAAGTATCTATGACAGGAATGAAATGCGGACTATATAATGTAGTGGCAACTCTCATTATTGGAACATTGACGTTGGTGTCCTGTTATTCAGTGATGCCTATTAATAATGCCAAGGCCTCGAAAGAGAGTAAGAGTACATCCAAGACAGTCATTGCCTATTATGACCCTGCAATCGGCACGGATGCCATCGAAACGTTCATCAAGAAGAACAACATCGAGGTGCTTTACCGCTACAGCAACATCAAGGGCTATGCACTTAAGCTGCAAAACGACAAGCAGCGCAAGGATTGGCAGAAGCATCGGAGCTTTGTGCGGCATGAAAGTGTGGCATCACAAGACGATATAAAGTTTGAACAAAAACGAATTTCAATAATTGATTCAAAGGACTCTTGATTATGAACGAAAAAAACGTTGACATATACGATCGCTTTAAGGGTGTCCTTTACGGACAAGCCATAGGCGATGCATTGGGACTCGGTACCGAAGGGATGACCGACGAGGATATGGCATGGAAATATCCTAATGGTATACAGCATTACTATCAGATATTTCAAGACCGCCATCGGAAGAGATGGAAGATAGGTGACTGGACTGATGATACCGACATGATGCTATGCATCGCTGAAGCAGTGATAGAAGACCGAGGGGTCAACTTCATGAATATAGCCAGACACTTCAAGGCTTGGGCACAAGGCATCCCTATGGGTATCGGAGAAAACACATACAAGGTATTGACGATGGGAGACTATACCGAAGAACCGTTTGAGGTATCCCAATTGGTATGGGAGATGAGTAAATATCGGTCTGCTGCCAATGGAGGCCTGATGCGTACTTCCGTAGTTGGCCTTTTCCCGAAAGAAGTAAGGACATGCGCCGAAAATATCTGTCGACTAACGCATTACGACCCAAGATGTGTGGGTTCTTGTGTGACTGTTTCAGAACTAATTCATGCTTTGGTATATGGAAATGAACCACTTTCACGATATCAAATGGAAAGCATATCCCAACAATATGACTTATGCATCGGTGAATACATAACCAAAGCATGGCAGGAACAGAACGTCAAAAATCTTGTGGATTATGAACATATGGGCTATACGTTGGTGACACTCTCCGTAGCACTTTGGGCTTATTGGCATGCATCATCATTTGAAGAAGGGCTGCTTTCCGTTGTTAATGCAGGAGGCGATGCCGATACAAACGCAGCAGTGGCATGTGCCGTTCTCGGTGCGAAATATGGGTACAGTAGTATTCCGGCAGAATATGTTGATGGCTTGTTGTGCAAAGAAGACTTGGATAGAGTTGTTAACGATTTGACCTCAATTTGCATAAAGAAATAAAAAGACAACATAAAACAAAAGACAATACATAAAAAACTCACATACCGCGAAGAACTTGAAATGGCAGTTCTTTACAACCTATAAATCTATTTTCGCTAATTCTATAGAAGACAAAAGAAAGTATCATAATCGACGGGTAATATGAAGACAATAAATAACACCATACTATGTTTCTGTCTCCGTCCATATCAGTGGGTTATTAGCGTATCCTCATAGTCGGCCCGGTTGAAGGAGTCGGCAGAGGCGATGGGCTTGAGGGTGGTGAAGGTGCCGCCGGGGATGTCGGAGGGTCGGACGACGGGGCGTTGTTCTGCTCGAAGGAGCATTTGCAGTTCCAGTGGTCGCCGGGGTGGTGATGTTGCCAGAAAGGGTCATCGATGGGAAGGTTGAGCCGTGCGACCCAGTAGGCACGGTGTCCCGCTTCCGGCTCGGCAGCGGTGGTGGGAAGCCATCGGAGGTTGGGCATGATGTCGCGGTTTGCCTCGAAGACCTGCCAGTCGGCGGCGTTGTGGGCGCGTATGACGAAGGCTGACCGAGTTATTGGCAACCCCAACCTCACCCCCGACGGACATGGGGTCCGTCGGCCTCAAACATGATGTCCGTCGACCTCAAACATGATGTCCGTCGACCTCAAACATGATGTCCGTCGACCTCAAACATGATGTCCGTCGGGGGTAAACAAACACCATTCAACCGCCATTCTACGCCCGCGTTCGCAAGGCATAATGCGCATTTCGTTTTGCCTGTTTCATACACATTTCGTTTTGAAATTTACTCACTTTTCGTTTTGCCGGATATACATCTCTAACAGTTTCGCACCCTTACTCATAAAATACTCCTCTTTGCGTTTGGCCACATGGGAATCCTTGTCGCGTTCACGCTTATAGCGTTGTCCCCTTTGCCTGGAAGTTAGCCCTTGCTCCTTTCCCTCATAAAAATGTATAAAACACTTGAACATTCCCTCATAAAAGTGTATATTTGCTACCAATATTCCCTCATAAAAGTGTAGAAGGCATGAGAAGAGACATCTATAACAAGTTGATGGAATGGAAATTATCCTGCACCAGAAAGCCCTTGATAATGTATGGAGCCCGGCAAGTGGGAAAGACCTACATCATCAGGGAGTTCGGGGAGCATGAGTTTGACAGTATGGTTTACATCAACTGTTACAAGAACGAAATTATCTTCCGGCTCTTCCAGGGCGATGCCAACGTCGACAGAATCCTCATTGGCTTGTCTGCCTTTTCCAGACAGGCCATCATTCCCGGCAAGACCCTTGTGTTTCTGACGAGATACAGGAAATACCGCCCGTGTTGTCCTCGCTGAAATACTTTTTCGAGAACAAGCCGGAGCTTCATCTTGTTGTGGCAGGTTGCTTGCTTGGCGTAATGAATATGAAGGGCGAGTCGTTCCCGGTCGGCAAGGTCGATATCCTGCATCTCTACCCGATGACTTACGAGGAGTTTCTGCTTGCCAACGACGAGAAACCGCTCTTGGAGTTGCTCAAAAGTGGAGACAAGACGCTCATCAACAGTCTTGCGCCCAAGTTTACTGAATACCTCCGGCAGTATTACTTCGTGGACGGAATGCCGGAAGCCGTACTCCATTTCACCAAGGGCCACGCCCCCATGGAAACAAGGAATATACAGCAAAACATCCTGACGGCATACGAGGCAGACATCAGCAAACATACTGGGGGATTTTACCCAAAGAGTAAGAATGGTGTGGCAATCCATCCCTGCCCAACTGGCACGGAAGAACAAGAAGTTTATCTATGGCGCCATAAGGAAAGGAGCCAGAGCGAAGGACTTCGAGATTGCCATCCAATGGTTGATAGACGCAGGACTTGTGCATAAGGTAGAAAGGACGAGAGACTAAAAACCTAAACAATGAAGAAAAAAGCGACTGTCCTCATCGTCTCCATCACGGCTCCGCCGCCATCATCATTTCCTCTTCCGGCAACTCGTATCTCTTAACCTTGCGGTCTTCGAGGAAGATATGGTTGAGGGTGTATTCGAGTGACTGCAGCGTCTGTTCCCTTACTTTGGGCTTCAACTGACATTCCCATACGGTAATGCAGTGCCAGCCCATACTTGCCAACTTATGTTGTTCTTCCTTGTCGCGAGCTTGATTGCGTTCTATCTTCGCTTGCCAAAAGTCCGTTCGGCTCTTGGGCATCACGAAATACTTGCAACCCTCGTGGCCGTGCCAGAAGCAGCCGTTGACAAAGATGACAGTCCGGTATTTGCGCATCACGATGTCAGGATGCCCCGGCAACCGTGGGTGGTTCAACCGGTATCGGAACCCATGGGCAAACAGATAGTGCCGCACCAAGATTTCCGGCTTGGTGTTCTTGCTGCGAATGGATGCCATGCAGCGATGGCGCTGTTCCTTTGTCAGCTTGTCCATGTATTACCGTGATTTTATGCTGTTCCGTGAACGTCGTCTTTTGCAAGAATGACGTATCTGCGAATAGTCCATGGCTAAATGACACTGATATCAAGTTTTATGCGGAGCATCGCACTGATGACACGCAGTAGTTTTACCTTCTTTAGTGTGGATGACGGCACAATAATCCAACGGTTTTCGCCTACTTGTACCTGTCCTCTATACAACCTTGTATGAGTGATAAGGGGCTTGTCGCCCCACTGCAAATCCTTACGTTTGATTTCATCGATGCCCAACTGCCACACTACTTCAAGGAAAGTGTCGGTGCTATTGGTGTTGGCAAAGTATTCGCCATCAGGAAATTTATAGCAGAATTCTTTTCCGTCGGGGAACGTCACTCTTATATGTTGTCGGCTTGCTCGTGTTCTCATGTTCTCATCCATGGTCAATAGGTTTTAATCGTTGTACATTTTAAGGGTATCGGCAAGCGAGATGAGTTCGCCGGGCTGCATCTTGGTTCGGTATATCCGCACCCAACCGTCACCGATGTTGTGGTATTCGCCCAAGCGCAGACGCAGTGCCGCCTCGCCGTTGTGAGTGGCGATAGCCAACCGCTCCACGTCGTAGTAGCCGTCGATATTGCCACCTACCATAGGCAGGAGGTATTTCAGGCCGATAAAGTTTACCAGCGGTATCTTTTCCATGACGTAGGTCTTGCCCTTGTGCTGGGTGAAGTCTTTGTAGTTGTTGTCGCTCATGCGCACCAAACAAGTAAGCACGTTCTTCTCCGTACTTGTCTCTTTCAGCACTCCTCCCGGTATCGGCGTCGCTTCCTCACCGGTAGGCAACACGTCCTCCGGTTTCTCACCCAGTCGGCAGGGACGGACTATAAAGGTATGGCTCAGTTCGTCAATCAAAGCCTTGTTGTGCTCCTCGTCTTTCTTGTCGAGGGCAAGCGAGAGCACCTCACCATCGGCAAACGGAGTGTAGACCTTGCCCAACACTTGCTGGAAATGGGTGCGCAGATATGCCTTGCCGTCCGCCTCGGGACGGGCTTTCATAGCGTAGAAGTCGAAGTCCTTCTGCAACCAGTCTTGTATCTCTGCACGGAACTTTTCCCTAATGCGTGCCTTCCATGCCTGTTTGCGTCCCTCATTGTTGCGAGCATACATCGAGAGCACAAAAAGGAAGTTCACGTCGTAGTGGAACAAGAGTAATGTGTCGCGGTCATACAAGCGGTTATTGAACTGCCGCTGCATATAGCGGTTGTTCCGACGGTCAGTCTCCTTGATACCGTCCTCGCAGTAGCGCAACTGCTCGTCCATCGTGGCGGAGATGAAGAAGTTGGGGATGATGTTGTAACCCTCGGTCTCGTCATCGCGCAGTTTCACACCGCTCGCCGGCTCTTTGCCGTTGTTAAAGAGGTCAAGGTTCCATTGTATCACGTTCCTTGCGTAGGTGTACTGCTTGTAGATACTCTCACGCCCCAACTCATTGCCCATCTTGTAATACTTCGAGTCGCCTATATAATAGGTGTTGCCCGTGTCGCCCTCTATCAGGCTCTTGGCGGTATAGAGGTGGTCCACTATCTTGCCGTCATCCTGTTGTTTCTTCATGCCGTCGGGCAACGGGTTGTCGCCTATCAGCGCATCGATGATGGCTTCGAACACGATGTGGAAACTCTTCACCAGCAGGTATTCCTTTTGGTCAACGTTTACCGATACCTGACGCGACGCATCGAAGAAGGCGTAGCAGAGCGTCCACAATTGCAGGGCTTTGTCTGAAAAGTATTTGTACTTGATCTGTTGCAACCGCACCTTGCCGTACCCACTGCGGTACTTATCAAACTGCCGTCCGCGCAGTAGCGTGAAGTTGCAGGGTATGTCTGCTTCAAAACCATAGGTGTCGCAGATATAGCGCAGTATGGAGAAGAAGATGACAAGGAGTTCCTCGTCGAAGTTGATCTTCCGCTTCTTGTTCACGGGGTTTAGATACACCGCACTGCCGTCTTGTATGATAGCGGAGGAGGTTGAGATGGTGCGCGTCCAGTTGATTTTGTTGTAACCGGCATGGAGGTTCTTCAGCACAAAGAAGAAGAAACTGCGGTTGTCCTTATTAAACTGCAACAATGCCAGCAAGATGTCGAGCAACGTGTTGCTCTGCCGCTTGCTGCCGCGCCCTGCCTGGGCTATCTTCTTCTGATAGATGATGGTGGTGTCGTTGCGCTGGTCGTTCTTGTAGACCACTATGGCACGGTAGATCCATACGGCGAAGCCATACAGGAAGTCGCGCTCGTCTTTGGTCAGCCGCTCCTGTCCTTCGGGCGTGATGATGCTCTCCGGGCTGTACTTGCCGAAAGCCAGTTCCTTGCCGTCCACATCGCGCAGCAGCACCTTGGGAAGAATAAACACGCAGTCTCCCTGTGCGGCATTGTAGTAATACCCCACATAGTGCACCGACACCATGCCCTCCACGTTCTCCAAGGCATCGATGCCCTGCAGCACGTCACGCACGTCGGCTACGGCATATTGGTATTCTTCGATGAGGATGCGCATATCTATTCGTCGGTTTCAGCCTCGGCCTGTTCTGTGTTGTCGTCCATGGGGCGTAGCTCCAGATTGAGCAAGAACCGCTCAACCTTCTCATCCACCACCTTTGTCTTGTCGCCCTCTACCGTATAGAACTTGTCGAACGACAACTTGGTGTCATCTGTGTCCTTGAAGGCATCGCCCTCAAACTCGGTATCCTTAAACACGTCGTTCCATAGGTAGAACACCACCTTGCCTACAAACGTTTCGGCATCTATCACGCCGTTCTTGGCCTTGCAGAAGAAGTACCCCAGTTTCTTGTCCTCCGAATAGGTGGCTTCATAGATGCGCTTGTTGATTGCTTCGAGGAATCTCCACCAACTGTATCGCTTGCCATTGGTCTTGATCACCCAATGTTCTCCGGCATCGTTGATAGGCACATACTGCCAATCCCAACGACGCTTGAACGCCGAGTCGATGGGAAACAGACTTTGGTCGCTGGTGTTCATCGTCGCCCATATATAGAGGTTGTCCGGCAACAAGAGGATATCGCCGTCAAGCACTTGCGCCACTATGTCGTCCTCGTCCTCAAACATTGCGTTGATGTTCTCACTATTGGCTACCTCCACGCCCTCAAAC
Organism: Waltera intestinalis; assembly: GCA_963628185.1. Lineage (GTDB taxonomy): Bacteria > Bacteroidota > Bacteroidia > Bacteroidales > Bacteroidaceae > Prevotella. The sequence continues at coordinate 7,137 of CAVGEN010000033.1, forward strand.
GCCTTTTGCAGATGTTTCTTCATGTCGGCATCTGCCTTGATGGGATAATCGGAAAAACCATAGTCGTTGCGGTCGAGCAACTGGAACAGGTCGCCGAAGATCTGGGCGCAGTTGCCACGGTTGATTTCCTCCACCACGAGATACTGCTTCTTGGGTTGCGCCTCACTCAGCTTCTTCCATGCCGATACGTAGGCTTGCAGGAACGACTGGCTCACAAACTCATACACGATCTTCTCTTCCGTCATCGGCTCACCGTCCGTTCCTTCCACCGTCACCGCCTTTGTGCCAATCACCGTTGTCACCGGCACGCTCTTCGTCGTTGGCTTATACGCACCCACAAACGTAGAGTAGTCGCTGTCGGGGTGAAACGTCGTGCGCACCACATCCTCACCCTTGGTCTGCACCTTGATGGTGTGGCTCTTGCCAGTACCAGGGGCGCCGTAGTAGATTTGTTGGAGGGGGAAGTGACGAGAAATGCATTTGGTGTGTTGGCTTACAGAAGCAACTTCTCCACGCAAACATTCCGTTTGCGGATAAATAACCATTTTGGCGAGTCGGGTAAGTGTGGCGGCATAGCCATACTCAAAACGGTCCAAATCCGACCTGCCCGAAAGATTGTCCCTGGCCTCATTGGCAGTATCAGATGGATGTTCCTGAAAGTAATTGATAAACTCTTGCAACAGACGCTTGGCTATCGTGCGTATTCCGTACGAACCACGTGATTCTGTTTTAACCAAATAGCAAAGTCTGTCCTTGTCTATTATTTCTATCCGTAAATCCGAGGATTTGTCACCGATGTTCAAACTGTCACAATCTCCGATCGTTATTTTCCCTGCTTCCATATACAAATGCATTTACGTAAATGCGCTACTCTAAAACAAAACAACTGGTTATATACATTTGTTGTTCAGAATGTCGTTCACATCGACATCAAGCACTTTGGCTATCTTCATAA
>CAVGEN010000034.1:0-9039 GCA_963628185.1 Waltera intestinalis
TATATACGATGCGCTTGTCCTGCTGCTGCACGGTGGCAGACTGTGGGATGACGATACAGTTCTTTCTCGTTGTTGGGATGATGACGTTGCCCGAACCACCACTGTTGAGCAATCGCTCTGGGTTGCTGAACTCGGCGCGAAGGGTCACGGCACCCGTCTCGGTGTCAATCACACCGCTGATGCTCTCCACCTTTCCCTTGTGTGCGTACATCGTTTGGTCGCCCAACTGGAGAGAAATCTCAGGCATGTTCTTGATGGCAGCGTCCTTGGAGCCATACTGGCGAACGAAACTGAGGAGCTGTTTCTCGGTCATGGAGAAATACACGTACATCTGAGAGTTGTCGGATATGGTAGTCAGTGGCTTAGGCATCGAGGCACTCACCAACGTACCCACACGATATGGCAACACACCAGCCACGCCGTTGGCGGGACTGCGAACTTCAGTATAAGATAGATTGTTACGGGCGTTGGTAACCTGAGCCTGAGCCTGAGCCAACTGAGCCTTAGCCGTGAGATAGGCGTTTTCGGAAGTCTGTAAGGTATAAGCCGAAACTACCTTCTGGGCAAAGAGTTCCTTGTTGCTATTATAGGTCAACAAAGCCGAAGAGAGTTGTGCCTGTGCCGACTTCTCTGCGGCAAGAGCCGTAGCTAGGGCGGCGCGATAAGGTACTTGGTCGATAACGAAGAGCAACTGACCTTTCACCACCTTGTCACCCTCCCTCACGAGGAGTCGTTCTATCTTGCCCGACACCTGTGGATAGATGTCGATGTCCTGCTTACCCTTGATGGAAGCAGAGTAACTGGTGGATAGCTCCTTGTCCGAGCGACTTACGGTCATCGTCTTGTAACTAGCCGTACTCATCATAGTCTCTTGCTTTTTCTGTTGGCAAGAAGTTGTCGTGAGACCCAGGCACAAAGCCAGACTCACGCACGGAATCATTCTTTTCATTGTCATCATTTTCTTCTTTTTCTCATTTTTACCTTTAAAAGTTGGTGCAAAAGTACCCCAAAGAATTGAGACAGACGGCAAAAAGAATAGAAGAGAATTGTTCAAAATGAGAACTTCAATACGATTAGACAACAAATATTCCGATTTTGAAAAATAATTGGCGAAAAAATGCCTGGATATTCCACGGATAATGTGTATCTTTGCAGCAACTTTAGAAACAATTGATTACATCAAAAATAGGTATGAACATATTAGATTGCAACAAGCTGATGGAGAACGGCATTGCTGCACAACAAGAGGCAGAACTACATTTTCCCATCGGCAGATACCTGCGCACGGAGAACATCATCATTATCTTTGTGAGCCAAGGTGTCACACATTTAGAAATTGACTTCACGACTTACGAGTTGAAGAAGAACTCTATTCTTTCCATCGTTCCGAAATCCACGATCAAGTGCATTGACCAGAGCGATGATTTCCGATGTTCTTTCTTCTCTTTCGACAGGGAGTTTGCCATCGATGCCATCCCACGTCCCGAACCAGCCTACATGGATTTCATCCGCAGTTACCCCTTGGGCATTCTTCCGGAAGAACGCTCGAAGATTATTCATGCTGGCATCGGCAACGTAGCCTATTTCCTCTATGAAAACGAAGGTAAGCATCGTAGTCTCATCGCCCGAAACATCATACAGGGCATCCTGTTGGAAATATACGACGTGATCAAGGCGAAGTTCTTGGAAAACAAGAAGAAGGTGATAGACCGTCAGAACGAACTTTTCATGCAGTTCATCCATTTGGTATATGAGTATGGTGACAAAGAGAGAGAGGTGGCCTTCTATGCCGACAAACTCTGCATCACCACCCGCTATCTCGCCAGCATCATGCGCCATATCGCCCACGAGACACCGAAGGAAATCATCGACCGTCATTGCATACAGGAGATAAAGACCCGTCTCCGCATCACCAACGACACCCTACAGTCGATAGCCCTCCAACTCAAATTTCCCGATCAGTCGTTCTTCACAAGATATTTCAAGAAATACACAGGCATGACCCCGAAGGAGTTTCGGGCGAAGGAGGAGTAGCGGCAGTTATGTCTATGTTCAAAGATTTTGGACATAAGTTCAGACTCACCGAACATAACTTTCCCTAGGAATTTAGATACTTCACAAAACTAACTGAAATATAGTGTTCTATCTTGATTTTCCAATGGATGTAGAATACTTTAATATTAAAAATAGTAAAAACTTTCTCTATATTAAAAGTTTAGGTTAATTTTGCAACTCAAAAGATATTAATATCACTTATGAGTTTAACAACTATAGTTAGCAACGTCTTCAAGCCTCGCCAAAAAGACTTGGAGAAGTATGTTCATGATGCAGAGCGATTGCAGCATGAAGTACTCATGCGCCTTTTGAATAAAGGCAAGAATACAGAATATGGTGTAAAGCATCTACTAAACAATACTGATTGTTATGAAAAGTTCGCTAAGAACGTGCCTGTCAACACTTACGAGGAACTGAAAGGCGACATCGATCGTATGCGCCATGGTGAGCAAGACATTCTTTGGCCGGGTACGGTGAAATGGTATGCCAAGTCGTCGGGTACCACCAACGACAAGAGCAAGTTTATTCCTGTTTCCCACGATGGCTTGCATGGCATTCACTATGCCGGTGGATTCGATGCTGTGGCGTATTATCTTCGCAACAATCCGAAAAGTAAGATTTTCGATGGGAAGAGTCTTATCTTAGGTGGAAGCCATTCGCCGAATTATAATGTATCGGGCAGTTTGGTGGGCGACCTCAGTGCCATCCTCATCGAAAATATCAATCCTCTTGCCAACTTGGTGCGTGTGCCCAAGAAGCAGACTGCCCTTTTGAGCGACTTCGAGGTGAAGCGTGACCGTATCGCCCAGGAGACGATGAACAAGAATGTGACCAATATATCAGGCGTTCCTAGTTGGATGCTCAGCGTATTGGTGCGTGTGATGGAGCTCTCTGGCAAGAAGCACTTGGAGGAGGTGTGGCCCAACCTGGAGGTGTTCTTCCACGGTGGTATCGCCTTCACTCCTTATCGCAAGCAATATGAGCAGCTTATCACTTCGCCCAACATGCACTACATGGAGACCTATAATGCCAGCGAGGGATTCTTCGGGTTGCAGGATGATCCTGGCGACCCAGCCATGTCGCTCATGATCGACTATGATGTGTTCTACGAGTTTATCCCGATGGATGAGTTCGGCAATGACAATCCTACTGTCGTGCCATTGCAGGGCATCGAGGTGGGCAAGAACTATGCGATGGTTATCACTACTTCTTGTGGCTTGTGGCGTTATCTCATCGGTGACACCGTGATGTTTACGAGCAAGAACCCATATAAGTTTGTCATCACAGGTCGTACCAAGTACTTCATCAATGCCTTTGGTGAGGAGTTGATTATGGACAATGCCGAAAAAGGCTTGAAATTCGCTTGCGAGAAGACGGGTGCACAGGTGGCTGAATATACGGCAGCCCCAGTCTTCATGGACAGCAATGCCAAGTGCCGACATCAGTGGCTGATAGAGTTTTCCAAAGAACCCGAGAGCCTTGATGAGTTTGCTTCGCTTCTCGACAAGCGGTTGCAGGAAATCAACAGCGACTACGAGGCCAAGCGATTCCATGATGTGACTTTGCAGCATTTGGACATCGTGAAGGCTCGTCCTAATCTCTTCAACGACTGGCTGAAGAGCAAAGGCAAACTGGGCGGTCAGCATAAGATTCCACGCTTGAGCAACAGCCGAAAGAACATCGACGAGATGCTGGCAATGAACAAGTAGTGTGTTGCATAGCCCGTAGTTGGTAACTTTAAAGACAAAGAATGATAAAGTATAATGACATAATAGGCAAGTGGAAGGAAAACAAACTCTATCTTCCTTTCTATGTGTTAGCCTTCCTGTTGTTGGTTTCTTGTGCCAAGATGGGACAGCCTGACGGTGGATGGTATGACGAGACTCCTCCTAAGGTTGTCGGGGCTAATCCTGCCGATGGGGGAGTGAACGTGAATGCCAAGAAGGTAACCATCTTCTTCGATGAGTTTATCAAGTTGGACAACCCTACGGAAAAGGTGGTTGTCTCGCCTCCACAGTTGGAAACCCCGGAAATCAAGGCGGCAGGCAAGAAGATCACAGTCTCGCTGATAGATTCTCTGAAGCCGAACACCACCTATACCATCGACTTCTCGGATGCCATCAGCGACAACAACGAGAGCAATCCGATGGGCAACTTCACCTATAGTTTCTCTACGGGTGGGGTGATAGACACGATGGAGGTTTCGGGATATGTGCTGGAGTCGGAGAACCTGGAGCCTATCAAGGGTATCCTGGTGGGGCTTTACGACGACCTCTCTGATTCGGCGTTCAAGACCAAGCCTATGCTTCGTGTGAGCCGCACCGACAGCCGTGGCCGCTTTGTCATCAAGGGCATTGCACCCGGAAAATACCGCATCTATGCACTCCAGGATATGGATGGCAACTATATGTTCAACCAGAAGAGTGAGAAACTTGCTTTCAGCCACGACATCATCGTGCCTACTTCCAAGCCCGACGTGCGCCAAGATACCACTTGGGTCGATTCTCTTCATATCAAGTCTATCGACCAGGTGAGCTATACTCGTTTTTTGCCCGACAACATCGTGCTGAGGGCTTTTACCGAACCGCTTACCGATAGATATTTCTTGAAGGCAGAGCGCAAGGAAGCCAACAACTTTTCGCTTTTCTTCAGCTATGGCGACTCTATCTTGCCACAAATCAGAGGCTTGAACTTCGACGAGAAAGATGCCTTTGTCGTGGAGAGTACGGATCGCAAGGACTCTATCACCTATTGGCTGAAAGACACGGCCTTGGTCAATCAAGACACGCTCCACTTCGAGTTGACTTACCGCATGACAGACAGCACTGGCATGCTCCAAAACAAAATCGACACGCTGGAGGTTCTTTCCAAACAACCATACGCCAAGCGGCAGAAAGAGTTGGCTAAGGAACTGGAGGACTGGACCAAGAAACAGGAAAAACAGAAGAAGAAAGGGCGGCCTTACGATTCCATCATGCCTATCAAACCCCTGCAAGTGCAGGTGGGCGTGTCATCTCAGCTAGACCCAGACAAAAACATAAGTTTCACTTTCCCTACGCCATTGGCAAAGGTAGATACGGTGGGCATTCATCTCTATGCCAAGCACGACACGTTATGGTATCGGGCACCTTTTGAGTTTGAGCCTGTCAAAGACAGGGAATACCTTTTGCGAGGAGAGTGGCATCCCGACATAGAGTATAGTTTGGAGGTGGATTCGGCAGCGTTCGAGGATATCTACGGACTCGTTTCCAATGCTATCAAGCAAGGTTTCAAGGTGTCATCGCTTGATGAGTATAGTACGCTTTTGGTTAACATCACGAGTCTGAACGACAAGCCGTTGTTGGTGCAGTTGCTCAATGCCCAAGACCAAGTGGTGAAGGAAGCAAAGGCAACCAATGGCGTGGCGGAGTTCTTCTATCTCAAGCCAGAGAAATATTACATGCGCTTGATAGTGGATAGCAACGCCAACGGCAAGTGGGACACGGGCGATTATGACAAGGACCTGCAGGCAGAGGAAGTGTATTACTATCCCGGTCTGATAGAGTGCAAGGCAAAGTGGGATGTCACGGAGTCCTGGGATCCTGAGGCAACCCTCCTGTCACGGCAGAAGCCGGGAGCCATCACCAAGCAGAAGCCTGACAAAGAGAAAAAAGTAAAGAATCAGAATGCAGAGCGTGCCAAGAAACTTGGCATTGAATACATTCCTAAACTGATGTAAGTCATGAAGAAAATCAAGTCATTGTGGATAGCAGTGTTACTGCTCATGGTCAGCACTACGGTGTCGGCTCAGTGTACTTTCCGTAATACAGCGTTTAAGTCGGGCGAGTTCCTCACCTACAACTTGTATTATAACTGGAAGTTTGTTTGGGTAAAGGCTGGTACAGCCAGTATGTCTGTCGTACAGAGCACCAAGAATGGCAAGCCTGCCTATCGCACCTCTTTGGTGACGCGAGGCAACAAGAAGGTGGATGACTTCTTCGTTCTCCGCGACACTTTGCTTTGCTATACGGGTATCGACATGGCTCCTATATATTTCCGCAAGGGTGCTCGTGAGGGCAAGCGATATACGGTGGATGAGGATTTTTACAGTTATTCGGGTGGCAAATGCCATGTCAAGATGCACCGTCAGCATAATGACGGCACTCATGCCTGGAAGAACGAGGCGTACGATGATTGTGTCTATGATATGTTGAATATCTTCCTCCGTGCCCGTAGCTTCGACCCAGCCAACTGGAAGAAGGGCTATGTGGTGAAGTTCCCCATCGTGGATGGCAAGAACCGTACTCCTGCCCAGATTAAGTTTGCTGGCAAGGAGACCATCAAGGCTGATAACGGTGTGAAGTATCGCTGTCTGCGCTTGGCTTATATGGAGTTGGAAGACGGGAAGTACAAGAAAATCGTTGATTTCTATGTCACCGACGATGCCAACCATGTGCCGGTTCGCTTGGATATGTTCCTGAAGTTTGGTAGTGCCAAGGCATTCCTCATCGGCATGAAAGGCATCCGAAATCCGATTGCTTCCGTAGTGAAGTAATTCCTTTTGGGCATGATGTTATGCCATGTCCAAAAGGAATGCTAAATCTTCCCTTTGTTCACCTCTTTATCTTATATTAAGAATCTTGTGTTGCTGGAGGGAGAGCTGCCACTTGGGGTGAGCCTCCACGAAAGAGACGGTTTGCTGGAGTATGCCGGCGTTTCTTTCCTTGTCACCGACATCGCAGGGTTGAACATAAAAGAACTCTGCGGCAATGCCCTGGTCGCTAATCTCGTGCTTGCCGTCGAAGACAACCTTTACCTCGGATGCCTTCCTGATGATAACCTCGCCGTTTTTTACGAACGAAGCCTTGGGCGAGCAAGTTACCCAGTCTATGCCCCGGGGCACTTGATGAGTGCCGTTGGTTTCCATGGAGAGATAGTAGCCTTGGTGATGCAGCAAATCGACCAGAGCGTCATCTACTTGCAGGGAAGGCTCGCCACCCGTGAGGACAATAAACTTGCATTCGCCGCCGATAGATTGTACTTTATTCAAGATGTCGGTCTTGCTCATCTCTTCAAAGTCCTTGAAATCGGTGTCACAGAAAGGACACTTTAAGTTGCAACCCGAGAAGCGAACGAAGATAGCTGCCCTGCCGGCCCATCTTCCCTCGCCCTGGATGGAGTAGAAAATTTCATTCACCTTATACTTGTTTGCCATTACAGCGCCTCCTTTCCGTCAGTCTTTTCCTCGTCGCAATAGACGGCGATGTTGCCCTCGCTCTCCTGGACCATTGCCTTGTAGCATTCTGGAATTTGTGAGACTATCCATTTGGCGATGTTTTCTGCCGTAGGATTGAATGGCAGGAGCTCGTTGAGGTTTCCGTGGTCGAGATAGCCATGAATCTTCTGCTTGATTTGGGTGAAGTCTATGACCATGCCGTCGGCGTTTAGTTCCTTGGCTTTACAATAAACGGTGATGATGAGATTATGACCATGCAAGTTTCGGCACTTGCTTTCGTATGATAAATGCAGTTGATGGCAAATGGCTACTTCCATCCTTTTTGAAACGTAATACATATAATGTCTGTTTATCTATTAACCTTCTTGATTGCAAAGATAATGCTTTTATCTGAATTATCCAAAACAAATTATCAAAAAAAAGGATAATTTGTTTTGGATAATCTGTGCTAACTATGTTTTCTCATGTTGTTAGTGCCGATACCGCAAGAATAAAGGTCAAGTAAGTTTCCTTTGGGATTCTTACTTGACCTTCTCTTGTTTCAGCTTCGCCTTATTTGTAAGTTATAAGAGAGAGATTTATTTTGCATTCAATAGTTGTTCTATCTGAGCATCGAGCTTGGCATCCTCGCCCTCGTTAATCTTGCAGACGATATTGCCTTTTTTGTCGATGAGATACTTGGTTGGCAAGTAGTGGATGGCATACTTGTCTGAGATGTCGTTGGTTCTGTCCATCGTATATTTCACAGGGTCTGTAATCTTCAAGCCGCGGAGCACGTGGTAGAAGCCATCGCCGATGAGTTGGTCTTTCTCAACGGCAGCCTTCCATTTGGCAGGGTTGCTGTCATCATCGGAAACATATACCATGTCCAGGCCTTTCTTGTGATACTTGGCGTAAAGCTCACGCATGTGCGGGTTGCTCTTGCGGCAAGGACCGCACCAGCTGGCCCAAAAGTCGATGATGACCACCTTGCCCTTCAGTGAAGAAAGGGTGAAGGGTTTGCCATTGATGTCGTTGGCGGTGAAGTCGGGGGCGGGCTTGCCTGGACGAACCTTTGCCAAAGTCTCCAGCTCGGTCTTCACATTCTTGCTGCTGACTCCGTATTTTTGCACGTCAGGAGAGAGTTTGTCCCATATAGCCTTGATTTCTTCGTACGACATATCGCCCATGGCACCACGGAGAAATTGAGTGGCGTAGTAGGAATTGGTGCGAGTATTCATATAGTTGGACATATACTCTTGGTATTGCTTCCGGTAAGGTTCCATCAGCTTGCTCACGGAGTCTCTTCCCTCCTTTGTCTGTTGGGCATATAGGGCATCGTTGAGTTGGTTGAGCGGTTTCTCGAATACGCTCATCTCTTGCCACATACGCTCCAGCTCCTCCTGCACCTTGCCAGCCTTGACCACGACATCCTTCTCTTGATTGGCATCTCCGTTTACCAAGATGGCACCGGGTTCTATCGCCAACAGCCAGGTTTTGGCGGAGCGGTAGTCTGTGAGACTTCCCAGGATGAGCGTTCCGCTCTTGAAAGGGCTGTCCATTTCGCCTTTGAAAGCGAACTTGCCGTTGGTGATGGTAGTGCTGTCTATCTCGGTTGCTCCGAAGTCGCCGGTTGAGAGATAGATGGTCTTACCCTCGGCGTTCTGTAGATTACCATTGATGGTATATGTACCCTGTGCGTTAGCGTTCAAGGCAAATATAGCTGCAACCATCAAAAGTGTTGATTTCTTGTTCATATCCATTTTCCTCCGTTTTTATTTCTTGGCACC